>NZ_JABXJH010000005.1:0-113330 GCF_013373675.1 Bacteroides sp. L10-4 | reverse complement strand
AACTGAGCAAATACAAACTTGTCTTGAAACATATGCGGTCATAGTAAAACTACCGCAAAGATAAAATTTCAAGTCCGTTCGCTCGAAAAATCCATGTAACTAACTATATTTCAATAATTTCAAAGAACTTTTTCAGATTTTAATGGGACAGTAGTGAAATCGCAATATGAAAAGAAACGATTAATCACTTTCGATAGAATTAAAATTAAATCCAACTATAAATATTTTCTCAATACTAAAGTGAAGTTTAATGAAATGTTTGATTCACGTAGTGGGGAGAAAACAGGTCTTTTTTATAGCTCTAAAAACGATGTAAATATACCTTATAACCTTTATATAGCTGTTAGCTATATAAGGAAAACCTTAACTCTTGAATTTTCAAGTAAAATATTGAAAGAGAAATATCCATACTTAATATCAAAAGATACCATCAAAGAATGTCTAATCAATATTAACCAACTAAATATTTGTGATATTGACATAGATAGTATCTTATCAAATGGGGCAATTACATCAATAGATGTAACTTATGACACAAACCTTATTCTAAGTGATAATCTTCTGGACGCTCTTAATTCGCAAGTAAATAACTATAGACGCTTCAAGTGGGCACATTACGATAAAGAGGGGATTATTTTTACCAAAGATGTAAAATCCAAAGATTGTACGGAAACAATCACCTTATATAATAAAGAAAAAGAAATATATACCAGCCACAATAAAGACTTTTTAAATAGTTTATCACAACCGCAATCAATAATAGACTATTTCAAGGGGAAAACCCGATTCGAAATCACATTAAACACATCTAAAAAGATAAGGAACTATTTGAATTTAACCGACACCAAAATATCCAGTGTACTAAATTCCAATACAAACCCTATCCTTATTCAATTTGACAAGGTTTTTGGCAATTCTACAACCAATGTTCCAAACGCAACTTTAGATAATTATGAAGAATGGAGTATGAAAATTATTCTCGATAGTTACAAAGGTGATTTAAAACGGCTGGAGCAAGATATTAGGAGTAAATTCAGTTCACGCAGTGGAGCAGCAAAACGAATGAAGAAGTTTGAAGCTGTTTATCGTAAAATGACATCAGCCTCAACTAGTGAAAACATTATTCAAAAGATACGCAATCTGTTGCATTGATGAGGCTTAAAATCGTTTATATTTGCTATTTTTGCGAAAAAAATAATGAGTTTACCAGTTCATAAAGCGGTCAGAAGTTCACAAGACCGCCAGCAAGATGATTTATATGCAACTTCGCCAGTAGCTGTAGAAGCTCTATTGGAAAGAGAAAAGTTCCATAATGTAATACTTGAGCCTTGTTGCGGTCTCGGTCATATTTCACGTACATTGGAAGAACATAAATATCATGTAATCTCAAGCGATAAGAATTTTTATGGCTTTGGCACGGAAGGCATAGATTTTCTAGCTAACGATGATTTTTTCTCTGATTTGAAGGAAAATGTAGATATAGTAACCAATCCTCCTTACCATTTGGCAGTACCAATTGTCGAAAAAGCGTTAACTTTAGCCAAACACAAGGTAGCAATGCTATTCCCTTTCTGGTATTTAATCAGATTCTACTGGTATCCTCCTTGCCGCATATACCTCTTCACTCGCAAAATAGACATTGCTAAGGATGGTGATTTTGAAATATACAAAGGGAGAAATATGAAAGATTATGCTTGGTTTATTTTTGAAAAAGGCTTTAAATCCGAGACTGTTGTGCATTATATTATAAACAACAAAAAAGTTACACCTATAGTAAAGCGGTTAGAAGAAAAATATTCTTGTAACGAGATTTTTTGGAATAGCTCTAAAGACAAAATGAAACAATATGCGATTCAACTTCATCACGAAGGAATAAGCAAAAGAGCTATTGCCAGAAAATTAGGTGTCACAGAAGGGACTATTAGAAACTGGCTAAAATAGTGCGTAAATTACGCACTAACTGAACATCTTGTATCAAAATAAAAAGTGTATCAATTAAATCTTATAAAAGACCGATTGATACACTTTTTTATGTATTAGTTTAATCTAAAAGATTATTTCAATGCTATTTCTTTTTCTTAATCTCTACAATGATTATTTTATCAGCATTGTTTTTACTTACAGTACCCCTACGTACCAGTTCTGCTTTAGCTTCGCTTTCCGTTCCCTTTTTTAATTCAAGAATGGTAGTCGAATGAGTTGTAGAAGTACTACCTTTAATTTTATATTTTACAGTATATTGCGCAGCCAAAGAAACTACACTTATACATAACACAATCAGAAATGAAATAATTTTCTTCATAATCAACATCTATTTTAATCAATCTGGAATATACTCTATTACTCCATTAATAATAGTATCATATTCCGAACCATATCTTTTAAAACTAAAATTTACAAGTTCAAGAGTTATATTCTTCCCAATAATACTTTTCACAATAACATCTCCATGTGGGTCTGAGGCTCCATAAACAGCATCATCAATGTTACCACCCTCCAAACAATAAAATAAGTTACGTGAAGAAATTACTAAATGAGTACCAACATGCAAATCTGCCAAACCAGTATATTCCTTAATTGAACCATCCGCAGTATCTTTATACTTTTCAATATAAAATTGAAAATACCATCCAGTCAAAGCATCCTTATCTTCTGAAAAAGCTGCGCTAAAGCTCATTTCATTAGTACCAGGTATCCAGTAGTCAGTATCTGGTACATTATGTCCCGCACTATAATCAACATAATTTGCTCTTATAACATGATATGTATTAATCGCTCCCGTTGCAGCATATTTAACAGAAACCATTTCACTATCATTATTTCCACTACCAATGTCATCATTATCACAAGACGTTAGTAAAGAAGATGCCATTACAATAAGCACCATAAAGTTAGCGAACAAATATTTATTCATACATATTAAAATTTATACGCAACTCCAACACCTAAAACAACTTGATTGAAATCGCTAATTAGTTGATATTTAACTTCAAAATTTACATTCAATCTGTCTGTTATTGCATATTCTGCACCAGCACCTAGATTAACACCAAATTTACCAGTGTTTGAATCGCCTATTGATTCTTCACCTTCATATTCACTCATTGCTTCATCATCAAAACCATAACTAATATCAAATCCGTCCAGTTTCCAATTAGTATATGTCAACCCTACCAATGGATAAACTTTGAATTTATCAGCTACTGGGAAAAGGTAGTGAGCATTTAAATTAACGTCCCACATACTAACAAAATCTTTCTTTAGAAAATAGTCAAAAGAAGCCTCAGCACGAATAGCATCAGTGATACCATACTGAAACTTGGCACCGATACCGAGATTACTAATTTCTGTACCATAACCCAGATTAATACCTACTGCCTTTTCACCTTTTTGAGCAAAAGCAGAACTCATCCCAAGAGCTATAAAGCTCATTAATACAAATAGTTTTTTCATTTTATATAGATTATAATTAATAAAAATGTAGTTATCATATATGATAACCAGCCTGCAAAGATAAGCCCTTTTCTTTGTTATCACAAATGATAACTTAAAAAAATGAATGAACAACAACTTTTCATTAAAATAGGAGATAAGATTAAGGAAATAAGGCTTGAAAAAGGAATAAGCCAACAAGATTTGGCAGCTAAATGTAACTTTGAGAAGGCTAATATGTCGCGGATTGAAGCTGGGCGCACCAATCTGACGATAAAAAATGCATATAAAATTAGTATTGCTTTAGAAGTTAAATTAAAAGACCTGTTAGATGTAGAATGACCATTTTACTTTTTAGGCATCGTTATCAAAACTCCTTTTCTTATACTGCATTTTGAATTTTGATATGGCTTTTCTTCTTTCAATCCATAATTTCTTAATGTTCCTAACGCAATACCCAACTCTTTTGGACTGAATTTCGTATAAATTGCAGATAGTGAGCCAAAATAATAATGTTGTCCGTCATATTCAACATGAACAACTGTTCTTTCTTGTTTATTATCCATATTATTTAATATTTAGCCACAAAGGAATGATAAATATTTAATATTTGCCATACTTCTAGCCTTATTTAACGTTGTAAATGATTTATATTAAATATATACCACTATCTTTGCATTATAATTAAGTAACACCATGAAAAAAGTAGTTATCTTCGCAAGAGTTTCCAGTACTAATGGCACACAAGACTATGAACGCCAAATTAATGATTTGCAGACATTAGCCTCAACAAACAACTGGACGGTTGAGGCTGTATTTGCGGAAAAGATATCTGGAGCAAAAAAGAACACAGAACGCACAGAGCTAATGAGTATGATTGACTACATTAACTCCCACAACATAGACAAAGTAATAGTAACCGAACTATCCAGACTTGGACGTGATACCCTACAAGTATTACAAGCCATAGAAATATTAAATCAGAATAAAGTATCAGTATTCATCCAAAACTATAATATTGAAACGCTTACTCCAGAGGGAGAAATCAACCCTATGAGCCAGTTTCTTATCACTATACTTGCCGAAGTAGCACGAATGGAACGCAAGACTATTAGAGAACGTGTCGCAAGTGGTTACCAGAATTTCCGTAACAATGGCGGTAAGGTAGGACGAAGAATCGGATATACGAAAAGTGATGAGGCTATGAAGGAAGAGTATGCAGAGGAATTAAGACTACTGAAAAGAGGGTATTCACTCCGAAATACAGCTAAATTAACGGGTACGAGTGTAAATACTCTTCGTAAATTAACTGCTTTAATGTAAATTAACTTAGTGGAGTGGTAAAATAGCTTACAAGTCGTATATTTGCATAAAGGACAGGCAAATCCACCACGAAAAATACTTCAAATTCAATCTTATTGTAACAAGTTAGCAAGTTAGGAACAGGAAGCACATTCATGCACATGCACTTCCCTGTTTTGTGGATTTTTGCATGAATGTGTAAGAATAAGTTGTGCAATGGCATGGCAAATAATCCTTTATAATAAATGTTTGACGAGGATGAATTGAATGATTATGATAAGAAATTTCAAGCAATAGGTGTTGGGGACAAGGAAGAACAAAAAAAGATACTGGAGTTTTTCTATACATTAGGTGTTATTACGTTTAATTTTTAATTTAATGATTGATGAGTAAGAAAAAAAGTAAAGAGAAAGTAGTAGAGTTTTCTAAATTGACAAATAAAGTGGCTGCTGTATGGACGCGAGTGTCAACGGAGCGGCAAGCTGATACAAATGGCAGTTTAGAAAGTCAAAGAAGGATATGTACGGAATATGCAGAAAGTCATGCTATTCGTATAAAAAAGTATTATGGCGGTACGAATGAGAGTGCAAAAGTTGAAGGTAAACTATACCGTGAAATGATTGCAGAGGTGGCTAGAGATAAAGAGATAAATATAATTCTTGTCTATTCATTTGACCGTTTCAGTCGGGCTGGTTATGAGGCGATGATGACAAAAGCATATCTCAAAGCTAAAGGAATATATGTGGTGTCTGCAACACAGGCTACTGACCCAGATAGTGCAGCAGGTGGATTTATGGAAGATGTTATCTTTCTTTTTAATCAGTTTGAGAATAACCTTCGAAAGGATAAATGTATCACAGGTATGGTGGAGTGTTTACGAAATGGCAACTGGTATTCAAAACCTCCGCTAGGTTATGATAAACTAAAAGTAGGTCGAGAACACGTTCTTACAGTGAATGAAAAAGGCAAGATACTGCGTAATGCTTTTGTTTGGAAAGCTACGGAAGGAATTGGGGATATAGAAATAGTTCAGCGATTAAAGGGGTTGGGGTTATCCATTGACCGAAAACATTTAAATAAAATTCTTCATAATCCGTTTTATTGTGGATATATACAACATAGTTTGTTGGGGGATGAAGTTATAAAAGGTAATCAAGAGATATTAATTGATGAGGCTACGTTTAATAAAGTGAATGGTATATCGAATGCAGGATATGAACACAAAGAAATTACTGAATCATTTCCATTGAAAAGGCATATCATCTGCTCAGACTGTGGCGGCTATTTAACTGGATACACAGTGAAAGCACGTGGACGGGATTATTATAAATGTAATAAAAAAGGGTGTAAAAGTAATCATAGTACAGAGAAACTACATCGGAAGTATATCAATCTTTTAAATGGATATAATATACCAGATGAATTTATTCCGATACTTACAGATGTTTTAAGAAAGGTTTTTGAAGAATACAATCAAAGTAAGGGTGAAACAAAGAAAGTCCTTTTAAAGCGAAAAACAGAGTGTGAAAATAGAATTAATGCAGTTAAAGTTAGGTTTGGTTTGGGAGAAATTAATAGTGAAATATATAGGACTACTATGAGCGAATTAAATTCGAGATTGGCGGAAATCAGACGAGACCTTGAAGATGCAGGGAAAAATTTATCGAACATGATGAATTATATCAATCAAACGATTGAAATATCTTGTAAATTAGGCAGTTTGTGGAGTGATAGTGATTTTACTAATAGGCAAAAAATACAAAATTTAGTCTATCCTAGTGGAATTTACTTCGACAAGAAAAATGATGATTATCGAACAGAAAACGAGAATGAAGTTTTTAAGATTTTCCGCAGATTTACAGCGGTTTGCGAAGGTGAAAAAGAAAAAGCGACAACCGATTTTGCTCGTTTGTCGCCTTCTGTCGGAATGAGGCGACTCGAACGCCCGACCCCTACGTCCCGAACGTAGTGCGCTACCAACTGCGCTACATTCCGATTGCTTTTGGAAAGTGGTGCCACCAGGAATCGAACCGGGGACACAAGGATTTTCAGTCCTTTGCTCTACCAACTGAGCTATGGCACCTTTTTCGTTTGCGGGTGCAAAGATAAAGAGTTTTTTTTATACCGCAAGGCTTTTTGAGGAAAAATATCTAAAAAAGGTGCCTCTTGCTCTATGGAGCGAGGCACCTTACTTCTAAAAATCATTTGCTATCGAAGACATCAGTCGATATTCGGATTGATGCTGTGCCAGTCTTTGATGGCAGGCAGTACACCCATTTCTATCACCTCGTCACGAAGTGTGCAGAGATGGGCATAGCTTTCTTTCAGTTTGGCTTCTTCTTCGGGCGTGCCGTTCAGTTCCTTATAGTGTACACCGTCTTTGGTAATTTCAGTTTCCATTGCCATCATGATGTGGTCGAAGCCGTGGCTGTGTACATATGTACCGGCAGGCCAGCGGAACGGTTTGCCACCCATCGCTGCAGCTATCATTTCGATAGAGACGTATGCCGGACTCTGGAAGGAAGAACGTCCACGGAGGGCGATGATGTTGGCACCGCCTTTGGTTACCTTAGTCTGGATTTCGACCCACTGTTCTTTAGTCAGGGCAGGGGTACCGATGATATCAAGTAACGGTTTACCGTCCACCTTGGCGGTAGAGGCATATACAGCCATCTGTTCACCATGACCGCCGTAGGTACGGCAATTTTCGATTTTGTCGGGGGCAATGCCGAAGTGCTTGGAAAGTTCACTGCGCAGGCGGGTGCTGTCGAGGGCAGCCAGTGTGGTCACTTGTGAAGGTTTCAGGCCGGAATACAATAGGGTAATCAGACCGGTGATGTCAGCAGGATTGAAAATGACAACCACGTGCTTCACATCCGGACAGTAGGCTTTTACATTCTTACCGAATTCTTCGGCAATAGCGGCATTGCCTTTCAAAAGGTCTTCGCGGGTCATGCCGGCCTTGCGGGCGGCACCGCCTGATGATACCACATACTTGGCACCGGTCAGCGCTTCTTTGATATCGGAGGTAAATGTGATGTTCATTCCTTCGAATCCGCAGTGGAACAGCTCTTCGGCCACACCTTCCAGTCCGGGAGCATAAGGGTCGTACAGACATAGGTTGGGAGTGAGATGCATCATGATTGCAGTCTGTGCCATGTTTGAACCGATCATGCCGGCTGCACCGACGATTGTCAATTTGTCATTTGTCAGAAATTCCATAATCTTTATTTATTTAAAGGTGAGTAATATCTTTTCTTGCTGATTGTCACGATACAAAGATAACCCTTTTTGAAGAGAGTTGTTCATAGAAAAAAGTTATCTTTTAGAGCAAAAAGTTATTTCTTCTTTCCGAACTGCTGTATTGTACCTAAATTACTTATCTTTGTTGGGAAAATGAAGATAAGTAAGAAACTATGAGCATTGAGTTAGGAAAGTACAATACGCTGGAAGTGGTGAAGGAGGTAGCCTTCGGCATGTATCTGGACGGTGGCGAAGAAGGTGAAATTCTGCTTCCGTCGCGTTATGTCCCCCAAGACTGTAAGGTGGGAGACAAACTGAACGTTTTTATATATCTTGATAACGAAGAACGTCTGGTAGCCACTACTCTGACACCGTTAGTGCAGGTCGGGCAGTTTGCCTGCTTGGAGGTGGCGTGGATAAACCAGTATGGTGCTTTCCTTAACTGGGGATTGATGAAGGATCTTTTCGTCCCCTTCCGCGAACAGAAAATGAAGATGCAGGTGGGAAAGAAGTATGTGGTTCATGCCCATTTGGATGATGAAAGCTATCGTATCGTGGCATCGGCCAAGGTAGACCGTTATCTTTCCAAAGAGAAGGCCGCCTATGAGTCGGGGCAGGAGGTGGATATCCTGATTTGGCAGAAGACGGATTTGGGATTCAAGGCGATCATCAACGATGAATATAGCGGCTTGCTATATGAGAGCGAGATATTTCAGCCACTGCACACGGGCATGAGGATGAAAGCCTATGTGAAGCAGGTACGTGAAGACGGCAAGATAGACCTGCTGCTTCAAAAACCGGGGCAGGCTAAAGTAGAAGATTTCTCAGCTACGCTGCTGGACTATATCCGTGAACAGGGCGGACGGATAGCTTTGAATGACAAGAGTCCGGCAGAAGAAATCTATGCAACTTTCGGTGTCAGCAAGAAAACCTTCAAAAAGGCTGTGGGAGATTTGTACAAAAAACATCTGGTTGTATTGGAGGAAGATGGAATCAGGATTAGGAATTAGTCCCAGTCATTAGGAATTTCCCTACTTGTAAATAGAGACAATCATTAGGGAGGGGAATTTCCTCTCCCTATTTTTGTCGTACAATAAAAAAAGAAAAGTCATGATACGTCATTTGATATTAAGTGTTTGTCTAGTTCTGGTAGCGTTTCCCGCAATAAAAGCGGCGCCCATAGACGGAATCCGTATAGAAAGTCCATACCGTAGAGTGGTGGTACTGGTCGACGGACAGCAGGTTTGCCTGCCTACTTTCAGTTGTTTTGTAGCCAATCTGCGTGGTAGTTGTCGGGTAGAGGTTTATGAAGCGCCATCCCGTGGGGAGAATTCCCGAAGAGGAAAACTCCTATATGATGAACGTGTGCATTGCTCCATCAATGAAGTGGAAGATATTTTCATTCCAGAGGACAAAAGACCTGGTGGAAACTGGGGTACTTCTAATCATCACAAGCCTGGCAGACCCGGTGACAGACCGTTAGGAGGCGAGCAGCATGAACCGGTGATGTCACCATCTGCCTTCGAACAGTTTATGGGGCTGATGGAAAAACAGAGTTTCGATTCAGACCGTAAGGAAGTGCTCGACCATGCCTTGCTGACCTCTTGGTTCACTACTGACCAGTGTATCCGTCTGATGGATTTTTATCGTTTCGACAGTGAAAAGAAACAGTTGATGAAGAAGATTTATCCTAAAATAGCCGATAAACCGAATTTCTATTATGCGATAGACAAGCTGACCTTCTCGTCGGACAAGAACGAGATAAATGCCTTCATCAAACAATATCATGAGAAGAATAACTAAAAAAAGGAGGGATTATGAAACGGATTATATTTATATTTTTTGCCGCTATGATGAGTACAGCTGTTTGTAGTGCGGCAATGAGCAACAGCAAAGTGCGTAAAGAGACCCGCTTTCTTACGGACAAGATGGCCTATGAATTGAACCTGAGTACAGAACAGTATAATGACGTGTACGAAATAAACTATGATTTCATTTCCGGTATACGTTATCTGATGGATGACGTTCTTCGGGGGGAGGAATGGGCCTTGAATCGCTATTACGATTATCTGGATGTGCGCAATGACGACCTTCGATGGGTGCTGAATAACCGGCAGTACGGCCGTTTCATGCAGGCCGCCTATTTTTACCGTCCGGTTTATGTAAGTGGTGGTCGTTGGTCTTTTAGGGTTTACATCACTTACACCAACCATAATCATTTCTATTTCCCGCGGCCGTATCATTACCGTACATATTGCGGTGGGCATTATCGTACGCACTATCACAACAGCTATTATCGCGGTCGTTACCATCATCCGCACTATACCGGTTCGTGGAGTATTCGGAATGATAAGTCGTACCACACCAGCCGCCGTTCAGATTTCGGTTCGGTGAACATCCGCCCTAATTCGCATAAGCGTCCGGCAGGCAGGGATGATGTATATACCACGCGACGTAGCAACGGTAGTAATAATCGCATTAGCACAGGTACACGTAACAGCAGTACGCGACGTAGTAGTGTGGATAGTGGCAGAAAGTCGAGTAAAGAGAAAATAGAAACCACAAGAACTAAAAATAATGATAAGAGCCCCAGCCGTAGCAGGGTAAAGACGGCAAGCAAGGAAAGAAGAAATGCTTCCGGCGTACGGAGTTCCGAAAGCCGTCGCAGCAGCTTTTCAAGCACTACCCGCAGTTCTACCGGCAGTAGCTCTTCCCGCTCTTCGGAAAGGAGATAGAAGAACAAAAAACTCCCCTCTTGTCAGCCTGGAGGCAGGGAGAGGGGAGAATCAAACACAACAACTAAAATTATACTTCTTTTTTTATTCAATCGGTTCTCCCTTATAGAAATCCAGAATCTTGGTACGGAACAGATAGTCATACTTGGCTTGCAATTCGTCTGATTGGGATTTCATAAGGTTCTGTTTTGCTTCATTGTATTCTACGGCATTTGCTTTTCCGTTCTCATACTTTTCGCTCATCAGCTTGAAAGACTCTTCGCTGGCAACGGTGGCTGTATGGCTACTGGTATATTTGCTTTCGGCAGCAGCGGCGTTGTACCATGCTTGTTGGATTTCTTTATAAAGTGTCTTCTTGGCATTATCCAATTGCAAGGCATAGTTTTCACGTTGCAGGCGTGCCGTGCGTACCCGGTTACGGGTAGAGAGACGGTTGAAAATAGGTACGCTGAGGTTGAATCCTACATATTTGTTGAAGTTATCGTTCATCTGCTGGCTGAAAGTACGGTCGATGGTAGAATAGTAATTCGTACCGAGACTACCGTTCAGGCTCAGTTGCGGGTAGTAGTTGCTCTGGGCAATACGGATATTGTGTTTACTGCCTTCCAAGCGGAACTGTGCAGCTTGTATGGAAGCCTTACTCACCATGGCTGTTTGGAATATCTCATCCGGAGGAGTGAGAGGGACTAAATCCAGATTGACTGCCGGAGATTCCAGATTGAACCCTTCCGGTGTTTCCAGTTCGATAAGCTGGCTAAGGTCGAGCAGGGCCAACTTATAGTTGTTGTTTGTCTGCACTACATTCATCTCGTCTTGTGCCACACGTGCTTTGGCTTCTGCCAGTTCTGCCGGAGAGGCTTTTCCCAAGTCGGCAAGCCGGCTGATGCGGACATATTGCTCTTTGCTCAATTGCACTTGTCCCAACGCCACCTGGTGGAGCTCTTCATTGAACAGCACCTGAAGGTAGGCCGAAGCTATATTGATGGCAATGTCTTCCTTGGCTTTGTCCAGGTCGGCAATGGCAGCTTTGAGGTTTAGTTTGGCCAATGCATACTGGTGGGGAATTTCCAGACCGGTAAAGATAGGTATGCTGGTATTGACAGACATATTAGTGCCGTGGCTGCTGGTGTTGACGTATACAGTGGAATAGTCTCCCGTATCCTCATTTTTGATGGCTGTTTGCGTACGTCCCCAGTTCCAGCTCTGGCCGGCACTGGCATTCAGGTTCGGCAGTCGTGCCCATTTGGCTGTATTTACTTCGACAGCACTCTGTTCGGCAGCGTTGGCTGTCTGGCGGATACTGATGTTATGCTCGATGGCATAGTCTATGCATTGGCGTAAAGACCATCGTTCCTGCGCCTGCACTGAGATACTGCCGAATATTGCGAGGTATAAGAATATCTTTTTATTCATATCGTATATCTTTTTAAGCTATTCCGTTTGTTAATCCTTTTTCTCTGTACCGCGAATCTTATCCTGGGCACTGATACCGCTTTTGATGGCAATCTTTATGCCGTCACTCATGCCGACCTGGATGGGGCGGCGTTCGAACTTCTGTACCGGTACGCTGTCCGTCATTACGTATACAAAGGTGCTGTCACCATTGAATTCAACGGTACTTTCCGGTACGGCAAGCGTTTTCTGGGCACGGTCCAATACGATTTCTGCGTTGGCAGAATAGCCGGAACGTATCTGTACGCTGTCCGGTGCGGCAATGGCAGCTTTGATTTCAAACTGGTTGGCACCGTTTTCTTCCACACCCTTCGGAGATATGTATTCCAGTGTGGCATCGAACGAAAGATTCTGCAGGGCGCCGATTGTCAGTTTCACCGGCATGCCTTCGTGCACACGGCCCACTTCCGTTTCGTCAATGTTGCCGCGGAAAATCAAATCGTTCATGTTGGCAACGGTAGCGATGGTGGTTCCGTCATTGAAAGTGTTACTCATGATAACCGAGTTACCGACTTTGATGGGTACATCCAGAATCAGACCGGTAATGGTGGAACGGATCAGGGTACTACTGAAAGAGGCGCTGTTCTTGGTGATGCCTTCCTTTACAATTTCCAGGTTATCTTTTGCTGTCTGCAGTTCCTCGCGTGCCTGCTTCACGCTTACTTCCCCTTTTTCGTACTCTTCAGCGCTGATAAGCTTGTCGTTGTACAGTTTCTGGGTACGGGCGAAATCCGTTTCGGCTTGGGCAGCGTTGATTTCCGCCAATCGTACGCGGCTTTCGGCAGAGTTCAATTGTCCCAGTTCGGGTATCACCTTTACTTTGGCAAGCACTTCCCCTTGCTTCACACTTTGTCCTGCTTCCTTGTATACTTCGGCAATGATACCGGAAATCTGCGGCTTGATAAGGACTTCATCTCTCGGTTCCACTTTGCCGGTGGCTACGGTAGTCTTTTCAAGGTCTGTCACTTCCGGAACTATCGTTTCGTATACTGTTACTTTAGGTTGGGACTTCTGGTACAGAAAAACGAATGTCCAAATGAATAAGGCAGCAATTACTACCAATAATGCGATTTTCAGAAACTTCTTTGTTTTCATCTTATATTTACGATTTAATTATTTACGATTAATATAGCCATTATTTCATGGCTTACGGTTAGTGGTCTCTCTATAAGTTTATTCATCCCTGATGGCTTCAATTGGCTTGATTGCCATGGCGCGATAGGCAGGTGCCAGTCCGGCAAGCACTCCTAATGCGATGAGGAGGATACAGGTTCCGATAGCCAGTCCGAATGAAACCTGGTAGTGGGTTTTGATAACTCCAGGGTCATTGGCGGCCTTTTCAAGTATTTGCAGTACAAATACGGCAAAAGAAATACCTGCCATACCCGCTATAGTGGTCAGCACCATGCTTTCCGAAAGAATTTGTTGCAGAATGTCTTTAGGACGGGCACCTATGGCACGGCGTATGCCTATTTCCGTTGTGCGCTCCTTGACGGTTACCATCATGATATTCGATACGCCGATAGCTCCGGCAAACAGCGTCCCCAAACCTACCATCCAGATTAGAAAGCGCACTCCAATCATCAGGTTGTCCATCATGGAGAACATAGCTTCCGCATTCAGAAGCATGACGGCTTGTTTGTCATCGGGAGCAATGTAGTGCGCTGCTTTTACAAGACGTTCCACTTCGGGCTGCACGTCTTTCACTTTTACTCCCGGTTTCATGATGAAACATACTACATGCAGTTTCTTTCCGAGGTTGTAGGTCTGTTGCATGGTGGAAAAAGGCAATGTAATGGCTTCAGAGGCCTGCCCTTGTATATTGACATTGCCTTCGGATGAACACATTCCGATAACCCGGTAATAGATACCATTTACCCGGACATATTTGCCGCAGGGGTCTTCACCGGGTTTGAAGAGGCTTTCATAAACACGTTTGCCGATTACACACACTTTACGCGACTCTTTAATGTCGACATCATTGATGAAACGTCCATAGGTCATCTCTTGATGTTCTATCTGTTCATATTCGGGATACAAGCCTTTCACACTACAGTCGTACTTGTTGTCTCCGTAGACAGCCACTTGTCCCCATAAGGCAATGGAAGGCGTGGCAAGCGCCACACCGTCCACATTGCGTACACGGTCCACATCTTCCATCTCCAAATCCCACCATCGTCCTTTGCGAAAACCTTTATAAGCCTCGCTTGTCTTTTGTGCAGCGATAAAGCCCGAGTTGGTTGCAAATCCTTCGAACTGGGATTTTAGTTCTTCCTGCATGCCCTGGCCGCCACCGATAAGCGCCACCAGCATAAAGATACCCCAGAATACGCCGAACGCCGTAAGCAGGCTTCTCGTTTTGTTCCTTGTTATTGTGATGAGGATTTCCTCACACGTATCTATGTCTATTCTCATAATCTTTAATCTGCTCTAAGTGCTTCAATAGGACTGATACTTACCGCTTTCTTAGCCGGGAAGAACCCAGCCAACGTACCCGCTATGATAAGGGTCAGGGTAGCTTGGATAGCAATACTGAGGTCTACGGTGGGATCGGAGAACATGGTCTGCTGGAACATGCCGGCATCCATCGTCTGGCTACCGAAAGCAGAGTTCATCCATTCCGTCACCCCGATGCCTGCCACCATACCGATATAACCGAATAGCGTAGTGATAGTCACGCTTTCCACAATAATCAGCCAAAGGATGGAGAAAGGTTTTGCTCCCAATGCCTTACGGATACCAAATTCCCGGGTACGTTCTTTCACGGTAATCAGCATTATGTTCGACACGCCGACAATCCCACTCAACAGTGTAAAGATACCGATAACCCAGATTGCAGTCCGGAGGATACCCATTGCATTCTGTGTCTGCAGATAGTTGGTGAAACGATTCCATATCCATATGGCGCTCTCATCCGTGGGGTCAAAGCGGTGATTGGTGGCAATAGCCTTGCGGTATTCTTTTTCAAAGGCTTCGTTACTTTCTATGCTGTGCAGGTTCTTGGTTGTAAAGATGATGTTATTCAGCTTGTCTCCTTTATTATAGATGGTTTGCAAGGTGGAGAAGGGGATATACGCTTCGTTTGCCTCGCGGTCTCCCTGGTCATTGTAGAGGCCTACTACTTGATAGGCCACTCCACTGGCATTGACAAATTGTCCGATGGGTTCAGTATGCGTTTTTCCGAAAAGGATATCTGCAGATTTCTTATGGAGGATGATGACTTTACGTCGGTCTTTCAGGTCGTTGTAGTTGATGAAACGTCCGTCCGCTGTTTTCACGGTTTCCACTTCGGTGTAGTTGGGATATACGCCCAGCAGAGAGATATTGATATATTCTTGTCCGAAGCTGACGTTTACATTACTTTGACGCACGGTGGCACCGGCACTGATGACATTTTCGGTGAATTGCTTCTCCGTGTCATCCATGTCCCGGTTGTCCAGTTGGACGCGGCGTCCTTCTTTCAGACCGTCGTATGACTTGGTGGTCCAGCCGGGGAAGATGCGGATAGAGTTCAAGGCACGCTCCGACGCATTTTGCTCGAAGGCATGTATGATACCGTTTCCGGCTCCGAGCAGCACGATGAGCATGAAGATTCCCCATGCCACGGCAAAGCCCGTCAGGAATGTACGCAGTTTGTTGCGTTTGATGGTTCCGTATATTTCTTGCCAAAGGTCTATCATTGATAATTAAAAATTAAGAATTAAAAATTAAAGGGGGAGGGGGCTCTTCCTTTATTATTTCATGAATCCGTCTTTTCCGAACGGGCTTGCATCGTGGTTCAGATTCGTCTCGATGCTACCTATGATACCGTCTTTGATATGGATAATCTTGTCCGTCTGGTTGGCAACACCGCTTTCGTGGGTCACGACTACGATGGTCATGCCCGTATCGTGCAGTTCCTTTAGAATCTGCATCACCTCTACGGAAGTCTTGCTGTCGAGCGCGCCGGTAGGTTCATCGGCAAGGATAATCTGCGGTTGGGTAATGAGGGCACGGGCGATGGCTACACGTTGTTTCTGTCCACCGGACATCTCATTTGGCATGTGGTGTGCCCACTCTTTCAGCCCCAGGCGGTCCAGATATTCCAGTGCCAGCGCATTACGTTTGCGGCGGCTCACTCCTTGATAAAAGAGAGGAAGCGCCACATTCTCCACTGCATTCTTGAAGGAAATGAGATTGAAGGACTGGAAGATGAAACCAATCATACGGTTGCGGTACTCGGCTGCCTTCGTTTCGCTGAGGTTCTTGATGAGGGTACCGTTCAGATAATATTCCCCCGTGTCGTAACTATCCAGAATACCCAGTATATTGAGTAAAGTGGACTTTCCCGAACCCGATGAGCCCATGATGGAAACAAATTCGCCTTTCTGAATGTCGAGGTTGATGCCTTTGAGCACATGCAGCGGTGCTCCGTTGTTGTAGGTCTTGTTAATGTCTTTTAGTTGTATCACTGTTTTCCCTGTTTATTGCTTTACTCTTATTAATTTTCACTATTAGACGCAGCAATGCTACGAAAAGTTGCAAAAGTTGCAAACTTTTTTAAAAAAAGATTTTGCAGTGTCGTTTTTCTTTGTGATTTTTGTAACCATGAATGTGATTAACTAACCCTTTAAACAAAAGTAATATCATGAATTCAAACATGGAAAAGCCCTATGTAGTGGGCATTGACATAGGCGGAACAAACACCGTCTTTGGTATTGTAGACGCACGCGGAACTATTATTGCAAGCAGTTCCATCAAAACCGGAGCTTATGAGGACGTCAATGATTACGTAGACGAAGTTTGCAAGAATCTGTTGCCGCTCATTATTGCCAACGGTGGAGTAGACAAGATAAAAGGTATCGGTATCGGTGCTCCTAACGGAAACTATTACAGCGGTACTATTGAGTTTGCCCCGAACCTTCCCTGGAAGGGTGTAATTCCTTTGGCTGCCATGTTTGAAGAGCGCTTGGGTATCCCTACCGCTTTGACAAACGACGCCAATGCTGCCGGTATCGGTGAAATGACTTACGGTGCGGCTCGTGGTATGAAAGACTTTATCATGATAACTCTTGGCACCGGTGTAGGTAGCGGTATCGTTATTAACGGTCAGATGGTATATGGCCATGACGGTTTTGCCGGAGAGTTGGGACATACTATTATCCGTCGTGAAAACGGACGTCTCTGCGGATGCGGACGTCACGGCTGTCTGGAAACTTATTGTTCGGCTACGGGTGTGGCGCGTTCTGCACGTGAGTTCTTGACCAAGAGTACCGAACCGAGTTTGTTGCGCGACATTCCGGCAGAAAACATTACTTCCAAGGATGTGTATGATGCAGCGGTGAAGGGTGACAAGATTGCTCAAGACATCTTTGAGTTTACCGGAACCATCTTGGGTGAGGCTTTGGCTGACTTCATCGCTTTCTCCAGTCCGGAAGCTATCGTGTTGTTCGGTGGTCTGGCAAAGGCGGGAGACTATATCTTCAAGCCTATCCAGAAAGCTATTGACGACAATGTATTGAATATCTACAAAGGTAAGACCAAGTTGCTGGCTTCCGAGTTGAAGGACTCTGATGCTGCAGTGCTGGGTGCCAGTGCGTTGGGCTGGGAGCTGAGAGATATCAAGTAATCAATATTAGGGAAACTGATAAAGGAGGGGATATGTCAAAACTCCCCTTCTATCGAAATCACCCTCGCTACACCTATCTGTGGCGAGGGTGATTTTTAGTTTATGAGAGTTTCGACACACCTTTTTTTCTTTAGTGGCACATATTCCTCAGCAATAAAGTTATGCACAAGTTGCTTCCACACTTCCACCCATTCTCTGTATCCCTTTGTTCATCGGGGTTGCGGATGCTGTGGAAGCAACTTGAAAAGGTGGAAGCAAAAGTTGCTTCCACCTTAATTTTACGCCAAATAATCTATTAATATCTTGTAGTACAATAAATTAATAGGATATGGAGCGATTTGCCAATATCGTGTAAACAAGCTATTGGTTTCCTGCAAACACGGTATTAACTTCGTAAAAGCCCGTGCGATAATAGGTGGAAGTCAGGCTTTTGGTATGGATAAGATAGGTATTCAGTATAGGCAAGCTATGCATATGAGACCTGTTTAACGGCCGTGAGGCGTTCGCCTAACGGCCATAAAGCACCTTGTTGACGGTCGTTAGCAGAGCGCCTCACGGCCGTTGGGCGCTGATAAACTAACATATCAGCAAGAAGGAAGGCTTATGTGAAAGGAAAGGAGCGCAGGCTTACAATGTTTTGAATGAGGGAGTAGCAGTAGAGTATCGCATGGTGTGTATGCCTACTGTGTATATCACTAAAAAAGGGAAACCGACATTGTCAGTTTCCCTTTTTTATTTCGAAATAGGAGTCTGGAATTAACCGTTAACTCTTTTTTCTTTGATTCTTGCTTTCTTACCGGTAAGAGCGCGCAGGTAGTACAGTTTAGCGCGACGAACTTTACCCACTTTGTTCACTTCGATGCTGTCGATAGCCGGTGATTCAATCGGGAAAATACGTTCTACGCCTATGGTTCCTGACATCTTACGTACTGTAAAACGCTTCTTGTCTCCATGTCCGGCAATCTTGATAACAACACCACGGTACAGCTGTACACGTTCCTTGTTACCCTCGACAATACGATATGCTACTGTTACAGTGTCACCTGCCTTGAAGCTCGGGTGCTGTTTTCCGGTAGCAAATGCTTCTTCTGCAATTTTAATTAAATCCATTGTTTTTATTATTAAATTGTTTCATCGTTACAACGCAACATACCAGGCTTCTCTCTTGGTGTCCTGACAGCGATTGCGCGAAAGCGGTGCAAAGGAACGAAATATTTGCCAGATACACAAGTGCTTCAAACTTTTTTTACCAGTTGGGCATGGCTTTTTCATTTTTATTTGAACTTTTATCTACACGACTCCCTGCAAGAAAACACGTTGAGCCTGAATCTGCATAAACATGCAGCGTATCGCATATCTATTTGCAAGATGCTGCATCTATAAATGTAGCACACCGGAAATATAGATGGAAAAAAGTGTATAAAGTTTCACCGGAAAAGCCGATGGATAGGGCGATATGCAGAAAAGGTAAAAGAGGCGAAGGGTGATAACTCCTTCTAACTCCCGATAACTCCTTTTTAAATGAACTTCCAAATTCAAGCCATCGGTCTGATGTCCGGTATGCGAAAAGTTACAGCTATCCCGATGACATGAAACAGATATTGGGCACCGGTGCGCAAACAATGAGTGCCTTGGAGTTTGATCGCGACGGTGAGATAGCCCAACAAGGAAATATTGCGCATCATCACCGCCCATCCCTTGCCCGATGGCAACGCCAAGTTGCTGATTACCGGCGGAGGTGCATTCAACAAGTTCCTCATAGAACGCATCAATGCCTTGTGCCCGTGTGAAATAGTGATTCCCGACTTACAAATCATAGAGTATAGGGAAGCCCTAATCTTTGCTTTCCTGGGTGCGCTCTATATGGCGGACAGAACCGGATGCCTCGACTACCAAGCGGTGTCCTATGAATATGCCCACTGCTTCAACAGCCGCTGCCACTCGCCGCCCCCTGTCTACATACTTCTGGAATCTATGATACCCATGCTGGGACTTTCCTGTTTACCGATTGATTTCCTTGCCAACTTATGAAGAACATCCGACAATTCCTCCCACACTCCTTCCGGTTTCTACTTGCGAAAATAATAATAAACTGTTTGCCGGGGGCAAAATCAGTCGGAAGCATACGCCATTGACATCCGCTCTTGATGAGATGAAAAATAGCGTTTATGATTTCTCTGAGAGAAGTTTTTCTGCTTTTTTCTTGTGATTTTACGATATTATTGATAACTTGCCATTGTTTTTCAGTTAGGTTAGTTGAATAATCGCTCATAACTTTTTTGATTAGGAATCTTAAAACTACGAGTTTTCTTAATTAACTAACTGACTAATAGGGTGATATTTCTTGTTTAATCATTTCAAATAAGGTGTATGAAAAAGAACTATGGAATTTGCTTGTTAATTGCCTTTTCAATGTTAAGTTCTTGTAAGAACGAGGATATGGAAGACTACCAGTGCGCATCAACCAGAATGGTTTCTTCCATCATACAAGACGAATTTGATTGGGAAAATGCTGACTTTATGCCAACACCTGCAGGGAGCACACCCATTCCAACCCCATGGATAGGTCAAGGTAGTCTCATTGGTACTTATGAATTAGACGTCATTAATGACCGAAAAAAAACAGAGGGATGGTGTTTGTTGTATAATTCCTTTTCAACAGACCCTAAAAACTACCAACAAAATCCATTCTTTATACTTTATAATGAGTATAGAGGAATAATGCGCATTTTTTATTATGCCACAGATAGTTTTGTCCAAACATCTTCTAATGTAGTAGATAATCTATCCATTATTTCTCCCTATCCTGTAAAAATGTTTAATTTTGCTGATAAGGAAATTGTCAAAGGGAATGATACTAGAACCTCATTACGGCACATTCAGCCGAAGCCTTTTGACGGATCCCAGCCATTAGCGTCACAACGTTGGTATATGGCTTAATACGAACTTGCTTATAATCCTGAACTAAACTAAATTAATCACATTAAACGAAATACAAGTTATGTACAAAAATGTCATTCTTACATTTGTAAAAAAAACATTTAGGGTTATAGGACTACTCCTTATAACACTGATATTTGCATCAGCTTGTTCAGAAGATGATACAACTTATACAGGCATACTGAACATTGAAATTACCAATTGGCAGCCGGAATGGATTAGCCACTTGTTTGTTATAATATCTCCTCTTGAGCAACAAGATGAAATAATAAAGATTGTTAAATTAACAAGTGATGCCCCTAATCATGTAGAATTAAATCCCGGAAATTACAAAATTCTAATTAGAGCTGATAATAATGATTATACACCCTATATCACCGAATCTGTACAAATCCAAATAGGAAAGACAGAAACCGTTGTAATATAGCGTTGTTTTTCTGAAAGATACGGAAATTCCTGTTACTTTTGCCCTTTGCCTACCCCGGCAAGGGGTAATTTTTATGTGTAGGAGAACCTAATTGTGGCATCCCCAAGTATGAACCTCGATGTATAATGCGCCGAAATCATCTGCCAACTCTTCGCTACGGACAATCCGGAAGTACTGAAGAAAATACAACGTACACCGAAGAATACACAAAAAAACAGCAGGAGGTAATAGATGAACTTTTATCTTCCACTACAATAGTCACCGTACCGATGAGATTCTTTTTCTTGCGCACAAACATGCGCAAAGATAGCAAAAACAAAGCTTACGTCACCCAAAACACCCTTTCAGCTTTACTGTCTTATTGATAATCAAATAGAAGAAACACACAGGGGCAAAGTCAAACGCGGCTCTTTCATTTAAGGGAGTTAGAGGAAGTTAAAGGGAGTTAGAAGCCGATAGTATAGTTATACATCAATAAGAGTATCGGTCTTTAACTCCCGATAACTCTTTTAAATGAAAACTCCATGCATTAAATTATCATTTATTTGTGTGGCTCAGTCGCAAAAGAAAAGTATATTTGTAGCAATTTAAAACTAAATGAATATGAAGAAACAAACTTTCAGTCTCCTTTCGGGGGCAGTGTTGGCGGTTGCGCTTCTATTGGTTTCCTGCCATTCTTCCTACGAAGTGACCAAGGTGGAGGGAGGCAGAATTCCCATGAATTCTGTCTGGGATGCCGAGCCGGATGCCGAAGCCGTGGCTCTGCTGGCGCCTTACAAAGCCCGGATGGACAGCGTTATGTATCATGTGGTGGGAACCGCAGAGATGTCGATGGACAGATTCCGGCCCGAAAGCCTTTTATCCAATCTGATTGCAGATGTACTGCGTGAGGCTGCGGTGGAAGTGCTGGGCAAACCGGCCGATATGGGGCTAATCAATATCGGTGGAATCCGGAATTCCCTGACGGAAGGAGACATCACCATCGAAAACATCTATGAGATATTGCCTTTTGAGAATTCGCTCTGTGTGCTGACGATGAAAGGCTCTGCCATGAAGCACTTGTTTGAAAATATTGCGGTGAGACTTGGTGAAGGGGTGAGTGGTATGCAGTTGGAAATCAGCAAGGATGGCAAGCAGCTCCAAGCCTCCATTGCCGGCAAGCCGGTGGAGGATGACCGTGACTATACGGTTGCCACGATTGATTATCTGGCTGATGGAAACGACGGACTGACGGCTTTCCTGCAGGCGGATAAAAGGGAGTGCCCGGATGGGGCTACACTGCGTGGTCTGTTCATGAAGTATGTGGAGAAGCAAACGGCAGCCGGCAAGAAGGTGACTTCGCGCATGGAGGGAAGAGTGGTTGTTAAAGAGTAAGCATTAAAAAAAGAAGTTCTATGAAACATATATATTCCTTGGCAGCCCTGCTGCTTTTCATGCTCCCCGCATCGGCACAACAAGAGGAGCGTGTCATTACTGAAGAACCCCTTTGCCTGGTGTCCGCCGATTCGGTATCGTCCGGCCAATCCGGAAAACAACTGTTTATCCTGCACACCAGCGATACGCACAGCCGTATAGAACCCATCAGCGCCGAGGCTGCTGACGAGTATGCCGGGATGGGCGGTGTGGTGCGTCGTGCCGGTTTTGTAAAGCAGTTTCGCGGCAAGCATCCGGATATGCTGCTGCTGGATTGCGGAGACATCTCGCAAGGCACCCCTTATTATAACTTTTTCAAAGGCGAGCTGGAGGTCAAGATGATGAACCTCATGGGCTATGATGCCATGACGATAGGTAATCATGAATTTGATTTCGGACTTGAGAATATGGCGGAATTGTTCCGTATGGCGGATTTTCCCGTGGTCTGTTCCAATTATGACGTGACGGGTACGGTACTTGAAGGGCTGGTGAAGCCTTATATCACCTTGATGCGCGAAGGGGTGAAAATCGGAATCTTCGGCCTGGCCCCCAAGATGGAAGGGCTGGTGCAGGCGGATAAGTGCGTAGGAATTGTCTACAACGACCCGATAAAGGTAGCCCAGGAAATGACAGACCTTCTCAGGGAGAAGGAAAATTGCGAGGTTGTGATTTGCATGTCCCATTTGGGTATCCGTAGTGCAAATCCCGAAGGCGCTTCCGACGAGAACCTGGTAGGCAAGACGCGTGGCATTGATGTCATCTTGGGCGGACATTCGCATACCTTCATGGAAAAGCCTGCCGTTTATCTGAATGCGGACGGCAAGAACGTTCCCGTGCTGCACACCGGCAAGAGTGGCATCTACATAGGAGAAATGGTACTTACTTTAACAGAAAAATAGCATGATGAAAAAACTCACCCTCCTTTTATGGGTTGCAGGATTGTTTATATTGGGACTATCTTCACTTTACGCCCGGACGGGAGGTCCGTTTCTTCCTTCGGCTGCAGACGACCGGTGTCGGCAATGGGCAGACTCCGTGTTGTCAGGTCTGAATGTGTATGAAAAAGTGGGGCAACTCATCGTTGCCACCATTCCGGCCAGAGCAGACAAGGTCACGAAGAAACAGATGCGCGAGCTGGTAAGGAAATACAAGGTCGGTGGCTTGCTGTTTTCCGAAGGTACTCCGGAAGAGCAGGCTATCTTGACAAATATGGCCCGGAAGGATGCCAAGATTCCCGTTATGGTTACTTTCGATGGAGAGTGGGGACTGTCAATGAGGCTGCAAGGTGCTCCGGACTATCCTCGCAATGCCGCCTTGGGATGTATCGAAGACAATGGCCTGATTGAAGAATACGGGCGTGAGGTGGCCCGCCAGTTCCGCGAATTGGGGGTACACGTCAATTTTGCACCCGATGCGGATGTCAATACGAATCCGCTGAACCCGGTGATACACGTACGCTCCTTTGGCGAGAACCCGCAGCGGGTGGCGGAAAAGGTAGTGGCATACAGCCGTGGGCTCGAAAGCGGGGGCATACTTTCCGTTTGCAAGCATTTCCCCGGACATGGCGACACGGATGTGGATTCTCATAAGGCGCTTCCCGTTTTGCATTACGACCGTGCACGCCTGGACAGTGTGGAACTTTATCCCTTCAAGGAAATGGTACGTGCCGGATTGGGGGGTGTGATGGTAGGCCATCTGCAGGTGCAGGCGCTGGACCCGGACGGGGTGACTCCTTCCTCCTTGTCGCGGAATGTGGTGACCGGGTTATTGAAGGATGAACTCGGCTTTAAGGGGCTGGTATTTACTGATGCCCTGGACATGAAGGGTGTGTCTGCCATTCCGCAGGTAACTACCAAAGCGCTGTTGGCAGGAAATGATATGGTGCTGGTACAGTTCAATACGAAGAATGCCGTGCAGGAATTGGTAGATGCAGTGGAATCGGAACAACTGAGTAAGGACGAACTCGATGCTAAGTGTCGCAAGGTGTTGATGTACAAGTATATGCTTGGCTTAAGAGACCGCCAACCGCAACTTCGGGTCAGCGGAATGAGCTATCGCATCAATACGGAGGAAGCACAGGCGTTGGCTACCAAGTTGCGCCGTTCGGCAGTGACTGTATTGAGCAATTATTTTGATGTCCTTCCGCTGGCACCGGTGGAAGGTGATATTGCCGTGCTCAGCATCGGAGAGAAGGAGGCGGATGCTCCCTTTGTGGAAGCTATGAAAAAGAATGCAGGCATCAGCCATTTCCACTTGCCTTGGAATGCCGATGAGGCTTTCTGGCAGGAAGTGCAGGGACAGTTGGCTGCTTTCCGTCGCGTGGTTATCAGCATCACCGGTTCGGCTTATGTCAGCGACCGTGATGTGGCCTTTCTGGAAGGCTTGAACCTGCGTGCTCCGCTGGTCTATACTTTTTTTACTTCTTACCGTACATTGCAACCTCTGATGCCCGCACTTGCCAAATCCAGCGCTGTGGTGCTGGCACATTCGGCAGAGACGGATTTGCAGCAATACGTGGCTGATGTTCTTTTTGCCAAAAAGCCGGCCAATGGCAGAATGTCGATGAGTATCGGTAAACTGTTTCCGGCGGGAACGGGTTGTATAATTGAGCCGGGCATGAAACCGGGGAAGACTGTTCCGGAAGATTACGGCATGAAGTCGTATGTGCTGCAAAGTATCGATGCTGTTGCCCGGAAGGGACTGGAAGCGGGAGCTTATCCCGGTTGTCGCGTGCTGGTGTGGAAAGACGGACTGCCGGTATATGACAAAGGTTTCGGTACCCACTCTGATAAGGATACCACTGCTGTCCGTTCTTCAGACCTTTTTGATTTGGCTTCGCTGACCAAAACTACGGCTACGTTGCTTGCCATCATGAAACTGTATGATGAGGGCAAAATAAAATTGGATGATAAGGTTTCCGCTTATCTGCCCTTCTTGCGCAATGGTAACAAGCAGAACATTACTATTCGCGAACTTTTGTTTCATGAATCGGGGCTTCCTCCCTATATCCGTTTCTACCTGGACATTATAGACCCGAATTCGGTACACGGTCCGTACTCCCAGAGTTGGGTAGACGAATGGCACCGCACGCAGGTGAGCGAACATAGCTATTATTGTTCCGATTTTAAGTTCCGGAAAGGGGTGGTGTCCGACAAGAATACACCGGTTTATACCCTGCACATGGCAGATGGCATGTGGCTGAACAAGAGTTTCAAGAATTCTATCCTTCAGCGGATAGCCAAGTGTGAGTTAGGCGGCAAACGTTATGTTTATAGCGACCTCGGTTTCGTACTGTTGCAACAGGTGGTGGAGAAGGTGACGGAACTGCCGATGGATTTGTATCTTGCCCGTGAGTTCTATGCCCCGATGGGATTGCAACGTACTATGTTTCTGCCTTTGATGAAGTTTGCCAAAGCGGAAATCATGCCCACGGCATCCAATGACTTTCTGCGTCGCCAGGATATATGCGGATATGTGCATGACGAGACTGCTGCCTGCATGGGTGGAGTGTCTGGCAATGCAGGACTTTTCTCTACAGCCGAAGAGGTGGCAAAGGTTTATCAAATGTTGCTGAACGGCGGTAAATTCAATGGCAAGCGTTTCCTGAGTGAGGCTACCTGCCGTTTGTTTACGACGGAGAAATCCACCATCAGCCGTCGCGGTCTGGGATTCGACAAGCCGGATGTATCCATTGTGAAGCGCAGTCCTTGCGCTCCTTCCGCTCCGGAAACGGTATATGGACATTCCGGATTTACGGGTACTTGTGCTTGGGTAGACCCGGAAAACAAGACGGTGTATGTATTCCTCAGCAACCGCTTGTGCCCCAATGTATGGAACACGAAGCTGGGTGACATGAATATAAGAAGAGATATCCAGGAATTGATTTATAAAAGTATGATTTCGCAAATCCCCTAAAAATAATCTATCTATAAAAAAATGAAGAGAATATACCTGCTTGCCTATATTGTTATATTGTGTTGTTTTTGTCCGCTTCTGAAAGCGCAGCTTGGTCCCATGCCGTTTACTCCGGTGCCGCTGAACGATCCTTCGCTTGTACGTCTCTTGAACAGTGACGTGCGGTGCAAGCAGTGGGTGGATTCCGTCTTGCAGTGTCTGACTTTGAAAGAACGCATCGGACAACTGTTTATTTATACGATTGCCCCCCAGCAAGACAAGGCCAATAAGGAACTGCTTCGTAAAGTAGTGGAAGATTACAAAGTAGGTGGTCTGTTGTTCTCCGGCGGATTGATGCAGAACCAGGTGATGTTGACCAATGAGGCGCAGCGGATGGCGGAAGTTCCGCTGATGATTACCTTTGACGGTGAGTGGGGACTGGCCATGCGTCTTCGCGGTACCCCGAACTTTCCGCGAAACATGGTGCTTGGCTGCATACAGAACGATACACTGATTTATGAATATGGGCGAGAGGTGGCCCGTCAGTGCCGTGAACTAGGGGTACAAGTGAATTTTGCCCCCGTAGCGGACGTGAATATCAATCCCAAGAATCCGGTTATCAATACCCGTTCCTTCGGTGAAAGTCCGTTCAATGTGGCGAACAAGGTTGTTGCCTACTCCAAAGGGTTGGAGGATGGTGGTATACTTTCTGTCAGCAAGCATTTTCCTGGGCATGGGGATACGGATGTAGATTCTCATAAGGCGTTGCCTGTGCTGCCTTTTACCCGTGCCCGTCTGGACAGTATAGAGCTTTATCCTTTCAGAAAAGCCATTCGTGCCGGACTGGGAGGTATGATGGTGGGGCACTTGGAGGTACCTGCCATAGAGCCGCAAAAGGGGCTTCCGTCTTCGCTTTCGCGTAAGGTAGTTTCTGGTCTGTTGGTGAATGACCTCGGCTTTCAGGGGCTTGTCTTTACGGATGCCCTTGCCATGAAAGGGGTATCGGGCAATGAAAGCATCTGTTTGCAGGCGCTGAAAGCCGGCAATGATTTGCTGCTTGTCCCCCGACGTATTAAGGAAGAAGTGGAGGCTGTGCTTGCAGCTGTGAAAAAAGGGGAGCTGACAGAGAAAGAGATAGAGGCGAAATGCCGTAAAGTGCTGAAATATAAATATGCCCTTGGGCTGGAAAAGAAACCCCATGTGCGGCTTTCCGGTTTGGAGACTCGTATCAATACTCCGAAAACGCGCGATTTGATGCGCCGGCTGAACTTGGCGGCCATTACTGTGCTGGATAATCGGGGCGAGGTACTTCCGCTAGACCCTTCTATCGGTGAAGTTGCCGTGCTCAATGTGGGAGAAGCGCAGGAAATCCGGCCATTCCTCAAAGAACTGTCGCGGTATACCCGTCCTGTGGAGTTCCATTTGGGCAAGAATCTGCCGGAGGCTGACGGGAACCGTTTGAGGAATGCGCTGGCCAAGTACAAACGTATTCTGGTCTGTGTCACCGAACACCGTTTGACGCCCTATCAGAATTTCTTTGCAAAGTTCGCTCCTGACGTACCGGTGGTTTATCTGTTCTTTATTCCTGGCAAGCAGGTATTGCAGATAAAGCAAGGGGGCACTGCTGCCGAAGCGGTGGTTTTGGCACACTCTTCCAACGAGGAGGTACAGCGGCAGGTCGCTCGGATTGTTTATGGAGGTGCTTGTTCGGAGGGACGCTTGTCTGCCAGTATCGGTAGTCGGTTTGCTGCCGGTGCGGGGGTGACGCTGACTCTTCAAAGTGTTCCCCGCTTTGTGCCCGAAGAGCATGGCATGAATTCCCGTCTGCTGGCTGAAATAGACAAGATAGCTGAAGAAGGCATTCGTGAAGGGGCTTACCCCGGCTGCCAGGTGGTGGTGCTGAAGGATGGCAGGGAGATGTATAATAAAGCTTTCGGTACCCACGTTTGGAACAAGGCCGGAAGCAAGGCGCCTCCCGTGAAGAAAACAGATGTGTACGACATCGCCTCGCTCACAAAGACCACGGCCACGTTACTTGCCGTAATGAAGTTGTACGATGGTGGGCGTCTCAGTCTTACAGACCGGGTGTCGGATTATCTGCCTTTCCTGCAAGATACGGACAAGAAGAATATTACGGTACGCGAGCTATTGATGCACGAATCCGGTCTACCTTCCACTTTGCTGTTCTATCAGGAAGCGATTGATGAGGAAAGCTACACCGGTACTTTGTTCAAGGTGCGCCCTGATGCCCAGCATTCCGCACGCATCGGACGGCAGACTTGGGCGAATCCTAAGTTCCGTTTCTGTCAGGGACTGACGTCGAAGGTGCAGACACCGGAATATACGATGCAAGTGTCCGATAGCCTTTGGCTGAACCGTTCCTTCAAGCAGAAGTATTTGCAGAAGATAGTGGATGCTCCGCTTAGGGATAAACGTTATCGCTATAGTTGTGTGGGCTTTATCTTATTGCAGCAGTTGGTTGAGGCGCGTACCGGCATGTCTATGGATGAATATCTGGCCAAGGAATTCTATACTCCGATGGGATTGGAGCGTACAGGGTATCTCCCTCTGCGCTTTTTGAAGAAGGAAGATATTGTACCTTCATCAACAGATCTTTTCTTACGTAAAACTACCCTGCAAGGGTTTGTACATGATGAATCCGCAGCTTTTCAGGGCGGCGTTTCCGGTAATGCCGGGCTGTTCTCCACTGCCGGAGAAGTGGCAAAAGTCTATCAGATGTTGCTGAATGGGGGTGAACTGGACGGTAAGCGCTATTTGAGCAAAGAGACTTGCAGGGTATTTACTACCACCGTCTCAAGGATAAGTCGCCGGGGGCTGGGATTTGATAAGCCCGACCGGCGTAATCCCCAGAAGAGTCCCTGCGCAGAGTCTGCCCCTGCTTCTGTCTACGGCCATACCGGTTTCACGGGCACTTGCGCCTGGACAGACCCGGAGAATGGCTTGGTTTATGTCTTTTTGAGCAACCGCACCTATCCGGATGTGTGGAATAACAAGTTGATGAGGCTGGATATAAGGACGAGGATTCAAGAGGCGATATATAAAAGTTTGGTGAAGTAAAGCTTGCTGTTTGCATGAAAAATGATGTGGTGTGAAGTTTCTTTCTTATGAATTTGCACACAATTAAAAAGAGCCTTCCTTGTTCACGCAGGAAAGGCTCTTTTCTTCTTGAATTTTGAAACAATTAAATTCTATCTGTTAAGCTTTAAGTGGGTGTGTTATCAGAACGCAATACCTACGCGCAGACCGAAATTGCTCAAACCGTCTACGTTGTATGTAAAGAGGTCACCTTTATTTGTACTGTAGCTGTAATAGGCTGCAACATGCAAGCCCGGTCCATAAGCCCAAGGATACACATTGAAACCAATTTCTGGTGATACATGGAAACCCCATGTATTCTTGTTGGCTTCGAATACGTTGAAGGTTGATTTTAATTGTGCGTATTCAGCACCCAGTTTTACACCGGCATACGGCTGGAATGCACCTCCACGGTTCCATACATAACGGGAGGCCAGACCGAAAGGTAACTGGAATGCAGTGTGCTGCTGGTCGGTATTCAGACTGCCGCCTTCGCCTACGGGAAGTGTCTGGCGACTGAAATACTCATGGTTGCTATGGTAGTTTAAGAAAGCTCCCAATGCAAAATTGTCTGTTAGAAAGTAGCCGCCTTCAAAATTCATGCCCCAGCCGCTTGATTTGTCAACGAAGTTGTTACTGAGGGGAAAATTATATTGCCAGTCGATATTGGCATAACCGTTATCGGTCATCTGCGCCTTTGTCGGTAGGGTGAATACGAGAGCAAGAGCGATAACTGCAAATACTCGTAAGGAAAGATATTTTATTGTTTTCATACTTTATTCTTGTTTTTGGGGTTCAATGGCCACCTCCCTGTCTGGATAAGGATGCTGCCGTATTATTCTTGTCACCTTATATCGGGTAACCGGTCATTTGTCACCTATGGTTCGTAGCTTGTCGCTACTTGTTGGTCAGGTAGGTTGATTGAGTGAAAGCTTGGTTCACACCTTGTACGGCAAGTTTGGTATTGACAGAAGTAGAACCACTAAGTAAGCCGCTCATATAGCTGGTCCACAGAATAGGAAGTTTTTCGCTCTGGCCTTGCGGTGCATTCAGATTCAACAATTCGCTGATAAAGGAACCGGTGCTGTAGGAATAGTTCACGGCATAGGGATAATACCATCCGCCCCAGTTGCCCCAGTAAGGAGCATCCCAGTAGCCTGGATAGTTCCACCACCATTCAGGACGTCCGTAGTCGGTGAAGTAATAAGTACTTCTGACATAGCTTATCTGCAAGCCAAGGTCGGCTTCTTCCCGGTCATTCACACGGATGTAGCCGCGGCTGTTCATGTTAGTAACGTAAGCGCTGAGAATTTCCTGGGCATTCTCATCTTTCCAGTATTCGGCATTTTTCTTATCACCGATAACCAGAATGCTGTCCGGCAAATAATAAGTTTCGAAGGTTCTGAAATCCGCCTTTTTGTCATAGTTGGTATAAACCAGATAATTATTGTCCAGCTTATCCATGTCAGGGTCTTTTTCGCAAGATGCAAGCGTCACTGCAAAGACCGCTAATAATAGGGGAATAAATTTTTTCATACTTTTATAATGGTCTAGGTTTAATATAAATTCCTGCCCTATGGTACCTTAGGCTTTTGTGAGAAAAACAAGATAGGATATAAAAAGTTCACGCAGAAGTGTGTTAAAAGTGAGAAAGGACGTACACTGATAGGACGATAGAGTGATAAATGAATAGGGTGACAGTACTTTTAATGTAACCGTCACCCTATTGCATTATGCCATTACTTTATCACCCTATCATTTTTTCCATATCCGTGCTGTCCATCCTCCTCCGGGTGCCATGCGTATGTTCAGCTTGTCTCCCGAAGTCACGGTGCGTACTTCTTTCTTGTAGTCGGTTGCTTCCCGCTCGGCATTGATGCCGTCGGAAAAGATTTCGGCTTCGTAACTTCCTTCTTCGAGGAAGGAAAGATCGATGACGCAGTTGCGGGGTGTCCAGTCGGTCATGGAGGCGATGTACCAGACGTCTCCCTTGCGGCGTGCCAATGTGAGGTATTCGCCTACTTCACCGTCCAGTGCTACGGTTTCGTCGAAAACGGTAGGCACTTTGGCAATGAAGTCCGTGCATTCTTGCTCCTTCATATATTTGCTGGGGCTGTCGGCAAGCATCTGCAGCGGGGCCTCGAAGAGGGTGTACATCGCCATTTGGTGTACACGTGTACCCTGGCTCATCGGATGGTCATTGACGGCACGGAAGGTTTCGCGGGTTGCGTTCATCGTGGCTCCCGGTGTGTAGTCCATCGGACCTATAAGCATACGCAGGTAGGGAGCAGTCACGTCATAGCGCGGGAAGTTGTGAAGGGGGGCCCCGTTCACTATCGGTTCCCATTTGGCGTTCTCCAATCCCTTTACACCTTCAAAGTTCAGGACGTTGGGATAGGTGCGCTGTATACCGTATGGTTTGAGACCGTGCAGGTCTAATACCAGGCGGTGCTCGGCGGCGCAGGCTGCAATGCGTTCTACGGACTGTACCAGTGGCTGGTCGTCACGGTCGAAGAAGTCTATCTTGAAGCCTTTGATGCCCATCTGTGCATAGTGGCTGAATACGGCTTCCGTATCTTTGGCAGAGTTTCGCCAGCTTGCCCAGAGAATGATGCCCACGCCCTTCTGGTTTCCGTAAGCTATGAGTTCTTTTAAATCGATATCCGGATTCAGGTCTTTCAATAAGGATTCGTTTCCACTCCAGCCGTCATCGATGATGATATATTCCAGTTTATTGTCGGCGGCAAAGTCGATGAATGCCTTATAAGTCGGGGTGTTCATGCCGGCTTTGAAGTCTACGCCAGTCAGGTTGCAGGTGTTCCACCAGTCCCAAGCCACTTTGCCGGGTTTAATCCAGGAAATGTCTTTGATGCGGCAGGCGGGAGCAAGACGCTGTGCCATGTCGTTGTCGGCAAGCTGCGTGTCCTTTTCGGTGACGAGCACCACACGCCAGGGGAGCTCCTGCTTGGCACAACGGGCGATGTAGTCTGCACGCTTGGTCGGTATCAGGTTCAGCCGGTTGTGTCCGCCGATTATTTCTTCCAGCGGATAGGGGGCAAATGCTGCCTGCACTCCTTGACGTGTCTGGGGATTTACAGTGAGGAACATGCCGGGATAGTTTTCCAATCCGGCTTCCATGATAACGGCTTTCTTTCCTCCCTCCAGGCAAACCATCAGTGGGGTGATGGAGAGTGAGTCGGTGTGCATTTTGGACAACGGGGCTTCGTCGTAGTAAGACTCGAAGGAGAAGCAATAGCGCTCACCGTTGCGGTTGTCGTTTATGTAAGGTACAAATGCCTGGTAATCCTTGTCGAAATTGAAGTCCGCAGTTTCGTTGAGGACGATAAACGGCTTGTTCTGTTCGGAAATGAAGCGGTAGGCAGCGCCGTCATCGTATGCGCGGAACTGTACGCTGTAGCCTCCGCGGCATTTCAGTGTCAACTGGTTGTAGACATCCTTCACACTTGCTTTTTTATAGAGGGGAGTGGGGAAGGAGGACTCCACAGACTTGCGTTCTGCACGGATTACTTTTACATTTTTACCGAAAGTTATTGCTTTCTTGGCTGATTTTTCATCTCTGCCTTGCAGGGCGATGGCAGAGGGTTGCAGCACTGTGGTGCCGTCGTGTGCAATCTGCCAGGTGAGGGCTTCTCCGACATCTACCGTAACGGATAGTTTTCCGTTGGGTGATGCCAGTTGGTATTGCTGTGCACGGACTGTGCCCAAGCAAAGGAATAATAAACAAAAGGTTTGAATAAGGAGGCTTTTCATGTTGATTTATTTTTGAATGATTTTCTTTATCTTCTCCAGTTCCTCGGCAGAGAAGTCTGTATTTTCAGTCGCTTTCAGGTTATCTGCCAGTTGGGCAACGGAGCTCGCTCCGATGATGACGCTTGTCACCAGGTCGTCCTTCAACAGCCAGGCAAGTGACATCTCGGCAAGGGTTTGCCCGCGTGAGGCAGCAACTTCGTTGAGTGCCTTGATTTTTTGCAGCGTCTCGTCGGTCAGTGCTTCTTTCTTCAGGAAAGCCCCCTTTGCCATGCGCGAATCTTCGGGAATACCGTTCAGGTAGCGGTTGGTCAGCAGGCCTTGTGCCAGCGGGGAGAAGGCGATGAAGCCGGTCCCATTCCCTTTGGCTTGCTGCAGGATACCTTCTTCTTCCGGTTCGCGGTTGAAGAGATTGTATCTGCCTTGATAGAGCAGGCAGTGTACATCCCGTTCTTCCAGGTATTTGTAGGCAAACTCGGCCGCCTCTTTGGGATATTTGGAGATTCCTGCATAGAGTGCTTTGCCTTGCCGTACGATATCAACCAGTGTTTGCAGGGTCTCTTCAAGCGGAGTAACCGGGTCGTAGCGGTGAGAGTAGAAGATGTCCACATAATCCAGGTTCATCCGTTTCAGACTTTGGTTGAGGCTGCTCATCAGGTACTTGCGTGAACCCCACTCTCCATAGGGGCCGGGCCACATGTCGTGTCCGGCCTTGGTGGAGATGAATAGTTCGTCCCGATAGGGCATGAAGGATTTCTTCATAATCATTCCGAAAGTCTCTTCGGCGGAACCGTAGGAAGGACCGTAATTGTTGGCGAGGTCGAAATGCGTGATTCCGCGGTCGAAGGCATAGTGTGCCATGGCCTGGGAATTGGCAAATGTGTTCACGTCGCCGAAGTTGTGCCACAATCCGAGCGATATTTCCGGCAGCAAGATGCCGCTTTGCCCGCAACGGCGGAATTTCATGCCGTTGTCATAGCGTTCGGTCGCCGGAGAATAAATTGGGTTTATCATGATATTGTATTTTGTGGGTTACCCCATTATTACTTCTACTGTATGCGTGCCCGGCAGATGGTTTACTACATTGCCTTTTATCGGCCGGCCGTCTACTGTGATTGACTGGATGCCTTTGCACACACCATCGGGATTCTTCACGGTAATATGATATTCTGCCCCGCGGAACTTGCGCTTCACGTTGAAGCCTTTCCAGTCTGACGGGATACAAGGATTGATTTCCAGACCTTCATACGAAGGCTTGATGCCGAGTATGAATTGCGTGATGGCATACCACATCCAGGCAGCCGTTCCCGTCAGCCAGCTGTTTTTGCCTTCACCGGGGCGGGCGGCATCCTTGCCGGCCACCATCTGGCAGCATACGTAAGGTTCTACTTTATGCAGGGCACTGTGCTCTTCGGTGTACGACGGGCATATCTTGCGGAAATACTCCCAGGAACGGTCGCCCCGGCCCAGTACGGTTTCTCCGATGATGACCCACGGGTTGTTGTGGCAGAAGATACCCGCATTCTCCTTGTAGCCGGCGGGATAGGTGGAGATTTCTCCATACTCCACAACATACCGGGTGAAGGGCGGATTGTTGAGTACAATGCCGTGTTCGCAGTCCAGGCGTTCCTTTACAGAGTCCAGTGCTTTCTCTACCATGCCTTCTTCCAGTCCGATGCCTGCCATGGTGCACCAGCCTTGCGATTCGATGAAGATTTGTCCTTCCTCGTTCTCTTTGGAGCCTACCTTGTGGCCGAAGTAATCGTAGGCGCGCAGGTACCAGTCTCCGTCCCAACCATGTTTTTTCACGGCTTCCACCATATTGTCTATATAGGTTTGCGCTCTGTTCGCTTCGTCGTTTTTACCCAAGTGGCGGCACAGTTCCACATAGTCGCGTCCGCACACTACGAACAAGCCGGCAATCATCAGTGACTCTGCCTGGCTGCCTTCCGTCTGATTTTCTGTGGTCTGGAATGATTCATTCGGGTCCCAGGAGAAGCAGTTCAGGTTCAGGCAGTCGTTCCAGTCGGCACGGCCGATGAGGGGCAACATGTGGGGGCCGAGGTTCTCGATGACATGGTTGAAGGAAACGCGCAGGTGTTCGAACAAAGACACTTCCGAACCTTCCTTGTTGTCGAAGGGGACGGGCTCATCCAGGATGCTGAAGTCTCCCGATTCCTTGATGTATGCCACCGTACCGAAGATAAGCCACATGGGGTCGTCGTTGAAGCCGCCGCCTATGTCGTTGTTGCCGCGTTTGGTCAGCGGTTGGTATTGGTGGTAGCATCCTCCGTCGGGGAATTGGGTAGAAGCTATGTCGATGATTCGTTCGCGGGCGCGTTCCGGTATCTGGTGCACGAAGCCCACGAGGTCCTGGTTGGAGTCGCGGAAGCCCATTCCCCGACCGATGCCGCTCTCGAAGAAAGAGGCGGAACGGGACATGTTGAAGGTAATCATACACTGATACTGGTTCCAGATGTTCACCATGCGGTCTAGCTTTTCTTCGTCGGTCTTCACGACGTAGATGTCCAGCAGGCGGTCCCAGTAGGCTTTCAGTTCGGCAAAGGCAGCATCTACTTTGGCGGTAGTGTCGAAGGCCGAAATCATCGCCTTAGCCTTTTCCTTATTTATAATAGGTGAAGAAGGTACGCTCTGCTTGAACGCTTCATGCTGAGATTCTTTACGTTCCTCGAATTTCGCCTCTTGTTTGTTCTCCACATAGCCCAGCAGGAAGATGAAGTCGCGGCTTTCGCCGGGTTGCAGTTCTACTTCCAGATAGTGTGAGGCGATGGGGCTCCAGCCGTGGGCAATGCTGTTGCCCGGCTTGCCTTCCACTACTCGTTCCGGGGCGGTAAACTCGTTGTAGAGCCCCACGAACGTTTCGCGGTCTGTATCGAATCCGTCTACAGGTGTATTGACGCTGTAGAAGGCGTAGTGGTTGCGACGTTCCTTGTATTCCGTCTTGTGGTAGATGACAGACCCGTCCACTTCCACCTCTCCCGTGGAGAAGTTACGCTGGAAGTTCTCCATGTCCGTAGCGGCATTCCACAAGCACCATTCGGCAAAGGAGAACAGTTTGAGTTTTCTCACTTTGGCAGAAGTATTCCGCAAGGTCAGCTTCTGCACCTCTCCCCAGATTTTCAGTGGGACGAAGAAGAGCAGGCTGGCCTCAATGCCGTCTTTGGCTCCGGTGATGCGGGTATAGCTCATTCCATGACGGCACTCGTAGCTATCGAGGGCTGTCTTGCAGGGCTTCCATGTCGGCGACCATACGCTGCCGCCTTCGTTGATGTAGAAGTAGCGTCCCCCGTTGTCCATCGGCACGCTGTTGTAGCGGTAGCGGGTGATACGGCGGAACTTGGCATCCTTGTAGAAGGAGTAGCCTCCGGCGGTATTGGAGATGAGCGAGAAGAAATCTTCATTGCCCAGGTAGTTAATCCAAGGCCAGGGTGTCTTGGGGTCGGTAATGACGTATTCGCGGTTTTCGTCATCGAAATATCCGAATCTTTTGTCTTGCATATTATTTTTGTTTTTGGTTTGATTCATTTCCGGTAGTCGCGTCGTCCGGTCATTTTTCCGGAAGCACGCTTCAAATTTAAAAACTTTTCTCCTATCCCTCTTGTTTGCCCGGTGTGTTTTTTCCCTTTGGAAACATGAAGTACCGGAAAATGATACAAAAGTATCACTGTGCGAATCTTTTTCGCTCTATCTTTGTAAACACGTTTTATGATTAACCGATATGAGATACTTATTCGCATTTCTATTCTTTCTTGAAATCACTTTTTCTCTTTCCGCCCAATCCGTCCGCGAATGTATTTTGTTGGATGACGGCTGGCTGTTTGCTTTCGGCAATGCTTCCTCGCCGGAGAAAGACTTTGGCTGCGGAACGGAGTACTTCAACTATCTTACCAAAGCGGCCTCTATCCATAATGAGGGCCCTTACTCCCCCAAGTTCAATCCGGAGAAGTGGGGTGTGGAGTGGAAAACGGTCAATCTTCCCCATGACTGGGTTGTTGATTTGCCATATGCCAAAGAAGCCAGTCACAGCCATGGCTATAAAGCCGTCGGCTATAAATTCCCCGAAAACTCTGTGGGATGGTACCGAAAGACCATCACCGTGCCACAAGAGGACCTCGGCAAACATCTTTATCTTCAGTTCGACGGTATCTTCCGTGATGCCCGTATCTGGATAAACGGTTTCTACCTGGGACACGAACCGAGCGGTTATGCCACGCAGGTGTATGACATTACGGAATACTTGAATTACGGAGAAGAGAATCTTATCTGCGTCCGTGCGGATGCCACGCTCGAGGAGGGCTGGTTTTACGAGGGTGCGGGCATCTACCGCCATGTATGGCTGAACAAGACGGCGCCGTTACATGTAGCTCCTTTCGGCGTATTTGTATCTTCCACGCTGGAAGCTCCTTTCGACAAGGCTGTGCTGGTGACCGAAGTGCAGATGAAGAATTCGGGAAAAGACCCCGTCTCCGGCAAAGTATGGTGCCGTCTGCTTGATGCCGACGGACAAGTGCAGATGGAGGACGAGGCGGAAGAGATAACCCTGCTGCCGCAAGAAACGCGTAGCGTAAAGGTGCGTACCAAAGTGCTGAATCCCCAGCTATGGAGTACAGAACATCCTTACCTTTATAAAATGGAAACCAGCGTCTGGCAAAACGGTAGGCAGGTGGACGTGGTGGCCACCCCGATTGGTATTCGCGACATCCGCTTCGATGCCGACAAGGGCTTCCTCTTGAACGGACAGCCTCTGAAACTGAAAGGTGTGAACATGCACCAAGACCACCCCGGAGTAGGTGCCGGCATTCCCGATGCCCTGCAAGTGTACCGACTGAAGGAACTGAAGAAGTTCGGCTGCAATGCCTACCGTTCTTCCCATAACCCGATGACTCCCGAAATGCTCGATGCCTGCGACAGCCTCGGCATCCTTGTGATGGAAGAAAACCGCCTGACGGGTGTCAACGAAGAACACACCCGCCTGCTGAAACGTATGATAGACCGCGACCGTAACCATCCGTGCATCATCCTTTGGAGTGTAGGCAACGAGGAGTGGGGCATCGAGTGGAAAGAAAGCGGTACACGCATTGCTGCCACGATGCGCGAATATTGCCACCGTTTCGACCCTACACGCCTCATGACCGTTGCTTCGAGCAGTGGTCCCGCCATCTTGGTTCCCGCAGACGTGGCCGGTTATAACTACATCCTTCAGAATCCGGTGGAGCGGCACCGCAAGGATTATCCCGGTCGCCGTGCGCTCGGCTCGGAAGAGACTACGGGCTGCGGTACACGCGGCATCTACTTCGATGCCCACGACAAAGGCCACATGGTGGCACACAACCGTAAGCTGAACGGACCAGACAGTCTGCTGAACTGCATCGAGCGTGGCTGGAAATTCTATGACGAACGTCCCTATCTGGCAGGTCTTTTCTATTGGACGGGTTTCGACTACCGCGGCGAACCCAACCCCATGAAGTTCCCGGCTACGGGTTCACAATTCGGCATTCTGGACTACTGCGGTTTCCCCAAGGACGAAGCCTGGTATCTGAAGTCCTGGTGGACGGATGAGCCGGTGCTGCACATCCTTCCTCACTGGAATCTGCAAGGTCACGAAGGTGATAGCATCGACATTTGGGTATACAGCAACTGCGATGAAGTGGAATTGACTGTGAACGGCAAGAAACTGGATCGCAAACCGATGCCCCGAAACGGTCATCTTTCTTGGAAAGCCGTTTACCGGCCCGGTGCAGTGAAGGCTGTAGGCTATAAGAACGGCAAAAAACTATTGACCCGTACTGTGGAGACTGCCGGTGCTCCTGCCCGTATCTCCCTGACAGCGGACCGTCCCGTCATTCGGGCGGACAATCGGGACGTGGCGGTGTGCAACATTGAGTTGCAGGACAAGAAGAAACGTTTTGTTCCCACTGCCTGCAGCGACTTGACGATAACCGTCTCCGGTCCGGTACGCATCCTTGGGGTGGGGAATGGAGATCCCGCTTATCAGGCTACGGAACGTCCGGCCGACGCCGATGCCCGCACCTGTCAGGTAAAGACATTCAACGGACTTGCGCAGGTATTGCTGCAAAGCACCGGCGAAGTGGGAGAAGCCACACTGACGGTCGTTTCGGAAAACCTGCCGGAAACTTCCTGCGTTTTGAAGCTGCAGAAGTAAGCAGCTTATCATTCATATCATCCGGCGAAGCGGAGACCTTTCTTATGTCTATGGGGCAAGAGAAGGAACTCCGCTTCTTTCTTCCTCAAACTATAGTGTGCAAATGTACGAGATGCGCATCTCGTGCTGTATGAGATACACATTTCATGTAGCGTGAGATGTACATCTCACGCTTCCTTGCATTGGAGCCTGAGGGGGAGAAGGACGGAAGTTGTGCTTTCCCGGGCATCTGCTCATACATAACAATTCTTACCCCTAAATGTAACAAATGCTACTATTGTGGATTAAAAAGAATGAGTATATTTGTGGCATGATACTTTTTAGCCAATGCCTATGGAAAACCAGAACTATATCATGAGGGAGATAACCCCTCTGTCGGAACGTGACTGTTTCTATATTGCCGACCGTCACAAAACAGAATTCACCTACCCCATCCATTGCCATGCAGAATATGAACTGAACTTTACGGAACATGCTTCCGGTGTCCGCCGCGTGGTAGGCGATTCTGCCGAGATTATCGGTGATTATGACCTGGTGCTGATAACCGGTAAGGAGTTGGAGCACGTATGGGAGCAACATGAATGTACCTCCGGAGATATTCGGGAGATTACCATCCAGTTCTCTCCCGACTTGTTCTTCGGGAACGTCATCAACAAGAACCAGTTCGACAGTATTCGTCGGATGCTGGAGCGTGCACAGTGCGGACTTTGCTTCCCCATGCAGGCCATCATGAAGGTGTACAACTGGCTGGACAAGCTGGCTTCCGAGGAGCAGGGCTTTTATGCCGTGATGAACTTTCTCCGTATCCTTTACGAACTTTCCCTCTATGACAATGCCCGGGTGTTGTCCAGTTCTTCGTTTGCCAAGATAGAGACTTTCTCGGACAGCCGCCGGGTACAGAAGGTGCAGAAATACATTTCCACCCATTATCAGGAGGATATCCGTCTGGCTTCATTGGCCGATATGGTGGGCATGACCCCGGTCTCCTTCAGCCGTTTCTTCCGCCTGCGCACCGGCAAGACGCTTTCCGACTACATTATCGATATCCGTCTGGGCTTTGCCACGCGTATGCTGGTAGATTCCACGCGTACCATCGCAGAGGTGTGCTATGACTGCGGCTTCAACAATCTGTCCAATTTCAATCGTATGTTCAAGCGGAAGAAGGGATGCTCGCCGAAGGAATTCCGTGAAAATTACCGGAAAAAGAAGCTGGTGATATGATAAGAAAGTATCAGTCTTCTTTATTGAAAGTGCCTATTTTTGCGCTGATGATTAATACTAATATCTGATATCATGAAAAGAGTTTTTTCCTTATTCTTATGTTTGCTGTGTGTATGTGGTGTGATGGCGCAGATACGCGGCAATGAAGTCCGTGTAGTCGTTTCACCCGACCATGGCGATTGGGTGTATCGTCCGAATGAGAAGTGCACGTTTACTGTCCGGGTGCTGAAGGCGCAGAATCTCTTGCCCGACGTCAGGATTGACTATGAGCTGGGTCCCGAGATGTATCCCGCTGAAGTGAAGAAAAACGTGGTGCTGAAAGACGGTACCTTGAAGTTGCAAGGCACGATGAAGACTGCAGGCTTCTTGCGTTGCAAGGTCAAGGCGCATGTGGACGGCCGGACTTATGAAGGGCTGGCTACGTCGGCATACGCTCCCGGGCAGCTGCAACCCGTGACGAAACTTCCTGCCGATTTTCGGGATTATTGGGCCAAGACCTTGGAAGAGGCGCGCAAGACCCCGTTGAATCCCCTTATGACACTGCTTCCCGAACGCTGTACGGAAACGGATAATGTATATCAGGTCAGCTTCCAGACAAAAGCTTGGGGAGGACGTTTCTACGGCATTCTCAGTATTCCCAAGAAAGAAGGAAAGTATCCGGCCTTGCTGCGTGTGCCCGGTGCGGGCGTCCGCCCTTATGCGGGAGATACGTATACGGCTCCCGGAAAGGTGATTACATTGGAGGTGGGCATCCACGGCATTCCCGTCACGATGCAGCAGCCTGTATACGATGCGCTGGCAGGCGGGGCGCTGAGCAATTACTGGACGTTCGGCCGCGACAGCCGGGATGCTTCTTACTATAACCGTGTGGTGGTAGGCGCTTTGCGTGCTGTGGACTTTATCTGTTCGCTGCCGCAGTACAACGGGAAGGCGCTGGGCGTTACGGGTTCCAGCCAGGGCGGTGCCTTGTCTGTGATTACGGCGGCTCTTGATTCACGCGTTACTTTCCTGGCGGCAGTTCATCCTGCCTTGTGCGACCACGAAGCGTTCTTCAAGAAGCGTGCTTGCGGCTGGCCCCATTATTTCTATTATTACGGTACTCCCGATGAAAAGCAGCTTGAAACGGTGCGTTATTATGATACGGCAAACTTTGCCCGCCTGCTGAATGTGCCCGGTTGGTTCAGTTGGGGATATAACGACGAGGTCTGTCCTCCCACTTCCATGTATGCAGCCTACAATGTGATTTCTTCCCCGAAAGAGTTGCATCTTTATCTGGAAACCGGGCATTACTGGTATCAGGAACAGTGGGATGAATGGCTGGACTGGATACGGAGACAACTTAATGTGTCAATGTGATTAATCTGATAATATAGTATCATTTTTTATGATATGAGCCGCGTATCTTTGTGTATCGCTTAAAAACTGATAATATGAAGAAACAATTCCTTTTACTGACAGTACTTTTATTCCTTTTGGGAGCATGTGCCCCCGAGCCTGCGGAACATTCGTTTATCAGGGTCAATGCTGACGGACAGTTCGTTCGCGACGGAAAGCCCTATTATTTTGTAGGTGCCAATTTCTGGTACGGTGCCATTCTTGGTTCCGAAGGTGAAGGCGGCAATCGTGAACGGTTGCATAAGGAGCTGGACTTTCTGAAAAGTATTGGCATCAACAACCTGCGCGTATTGGTGGGTGCTGACGGTGAAAATGGCATAAAGACGCGGGTAGAACCCTCTTTGCAAGTAGCACCGGGCGTCTATAATGATACTATTTTAGCCGGATTGGATTATTTTATGAATGAACTGCGTGAACGCGATATGACAGCTGTCCTCTATTTGAACAATTCCTGGGAATGGAGCGGTGGCTATTCCGTTTACCTGCAATGGTCCGGACACAGTGATGCCGTGGTACCTGCCGTAGACGGATGGCCCGCCTACATGGAGTATGTCAAGCAGTTCCCCCAATCGGACAGCGCGAAGGCCTTGTTTGCCAATCATGTCAATTATATTGTTTCACGCACCAATAGGTATAATCAGATAAAATATGTGGATGACCCTACTATTATGTCCTGGCAGATTGGTAACGAGCCTCGCGCTTTCTCTGACGAGAACAAGGAGCCGTTTGCCCGCTGGATGGCAGACGTGGCTGCACAAATCAAGTCACTCGACCCGAACCACATGGTGTCTTCCGGCAGTGAGGGCTCGTGGGGATGCGAAATGGACATGAGTCTTTTCGAGAAGATTCATGCCGACCCCAACATCGATTATCTGAATATCCACATCTGGCCCTACAACTGGAGTTGGGTGAAGGCTGACAGCCTGACGGAACTTCTTCCGCGTGCCAAGGAGAATACCAGGAAGTATATAGATGACCACATGGTCATTGCCCGGAAGTACAGCAAGCCGATTGTTTTGGAGGAGTTTGGTTTTCCTCGCGACGGCTTCAGCTTCTCCAAAGAGGCACCGACCACTGCCCGCGATGAATATTACCGTTATGTATTCGACCTTATCCGCCAGGACCGTGAGAGCGGCGGACTCTTTGCCGGATGCAACTTCTGGGCATGGGGCGGTTTTGCCGGACAAAATCCCGACCATGTATTCTGGGAAAAGGGAGATGACTATACCGGTGACCCGGCTCAGGAACAACAAGGACTGAACTCTGTCTTTGCCACAGACAGCACTATTGAAATAATTAAAGCGGAAAACCGGAAGCTGCAAAATTGAACCTGTCCGTGCTTTTTCGTGTAATCCCTGCCCGAAAATCAGAATATAAGCATGTGCAAAGCGTTCCTACCGTTATCAGGAAAGATGTATAACTCTAATTACTAAGTATGATATGAAAAGCATATGGAAAGTTATGTTGGCGGTTTGTTGCCTAGGTATGACCATTGGTTGTGGAACAAACCCGTCGAAGAATGAAAATGTAAAGGAAACGCTACCGGCATTGGTGGTTAATGGTACGCAGTTGATGAATACCGAAGGAGACACGGTGGTATTGCACGGTGTCAGCTATGGCTGGCATCAGTTCTGGCCCCGTTTCTACAATGCCTCTTCGGTTGCTTATCTGGTCAATGACTGGGGCGCACAGGTACTTCGGGCCTCTATGGGAGTGGATTTGGATAGCGCCTGCTATGTGAACAAGCCCGAGTTCGGTATTGAGTGTGTTACGAAAGTGGTGGACGCCGCTATCGAGAACGGCGTTTACGTCATTATCGACTGGCATAGCCACAATCTGCGGCAGGAAGAAGCAAAGGAATTCTTCACCCAAATGGCTACCCGTTACAAGGGGGTTCCGAATGTCATCTATGAGGTTTTCAACGAACCGGTGGAAGATAGTTGGGAGCACGTGAAGGCATACTCTGTGGAGGTCGTCAAGACGATTCGTGCCATAGAGCCGGATGCCGTTATCCTCGTTGGTTGTCCGCATTGGGACCAGGACATCCATTTGGCAGCGGACGATCCTATTACCGGATATAGCAATATAATGTATACACTCCACTTTTATGCCAACACCCACGGACAGTGGCTGCGCGACCGCGCCGACTATGCTCTGGGCAAGGGCTTGCCGATTTTCGTTTCCGAATGCGCCGGTATGGAGGCAAGTGGGGACGGCCCCATCAGTAAAGAAGAGTGGGGGAATTGGCTGGACTGGATGCAGCGGCATTCCATCAGCTGGGTGGCCTGGTCTTTGTCTGACAAGGATGAGACTTGCTCCATGTTCTATCCGTCGGCTTCTTCCGAGGGAAACTGGAAAGATGCAGATATGAAGGAATGGGGAAGAATGGTACGGGACGAACTGAAGAAATGACCCTTTCGGGAAAAAGCAATATGATTTAACCATTAATAATTTAAGAAAAAAAGAATTGTGCCTATGGGAAAAAAGGAAAAACGGAACTATGAAGACATGGACTGTTTGGAAGTAAACCTAAATGTCAAGGCTGTGATAGTATATCAGGGCTTTTTGACTCAGTCTCATTTTTGTTAACTAAAAAAATCTTCTTTTGGGAGGTTTTGTGTTTGTTTTAAATCTAAGAAATACAGTATGAATTTGAATTTTAGAAAGACAGCGCTGCTTGCGGGGATATGCTCGGTGTTCAGTCTGGGTTATGCTCCTCAGCTTTTCGCAGTATCATCGACGGATACCGTTGAGGCAGTGCAGCAAACAAAGAAAATTACGGGTGTCGTCAGTGATGCTATGGGCCCTATTATCGGTGCCAATGTATTGGAAAAAGGTACAACGAATGGTGTAATTACCGACATTGACGGTAACTTTGCCTTGAATGTGAAACCGGGAGCTACCATTGTAGTCTCCTTTATAGGCTATGTCAGCCAGGAAATAAAGATAACGAACCAGACAACAGTGAACATCACGCTGAAGGAAGACTCTGAGATGTTGGACGAAGTGGTGGTTGTGGGGTACGGTACGATGAAGAAAAGCGACCTTTCCGGTGCTTCCGTTTCCATGAGTGAAGACAAGATTAAGGGTTCTATTATCACCAATCTCGACCAGTCCCTTCAAGGGCGTGCTGCCGGTGTGACGGCAGTCAGCACTTCCGGTGCTCCGGGTTCTTCCTCCTCTATCCGCGTACGTGGTCAGGCCACTATCAATGCCAATGCCGAGCCGTTGTATGTAATTGACGGTGTGATTGTACAGAGTCAGGGACAAAGCGGTTCATCTTATGGTTTGGGCGATGCACTGGGTAATGGCTCGGTTTCCACCATTTCTCCGCTTTCCACCATCAACCCTGCTGATATCGTCAGTATGGAAATTCTGAAAGATGCTTCGGCAACCGCCATTTACGGTGCGCAAGGTTCCAATGGTGTGGTTTTGATTACGACCAAACGTGGTAAGGCGGGTGAGGCTAAGTTTACTTATGACGGTATGTTTGCCGTTCAACGCCAGACAAAGCGTCTGGATATGATGAATCTGCGTGAGTATGCCACTTATTATAATGATTTGGCAAACATGGGTGAAATCTCGGACCCTAGTAATTATTATGCCGATCCTTCTCTGCTGGGAGTAGGTACAAACTGGCAGGACGCCATCTTCCAGACTGCTTTGCAGCATCAGCACCAGATTTCGGCACAAGGTGGTACAGAGAAGATACAATACTACGTATCAGCTTCCTATATGGATCAGGACGGTACCATCATCGGTTCAAACTTTAACCGTTACAGCTTCCGTGCCAACTTGGATGCCCAACTGAAGAAGTGGTTGAAACTCGGTTTGACCGCCACCTATACAGCAACGGGTGATGACCTGAAACTGGCAGACAGTGATGAAGGTTTGATTAACTACTCGTTGACCACTCTTCCTGATATACCTATCTATAATCTGGATGGCAGCTATGCCACCGTTGTTCGCGAAGGCTACACGAATCCTAACCCGATTGCCCTTGCCATGATGGATGACATTCTGCTGGACCGTCAGAAACTGACGGGTAATATTTTCTTTGAGGTTACTCCGATTAAAAATCTGGTATGGCATGCCGAATTGGGTTATGACATCAGTTCCAGCAAAGGTGAGCGCTACAAGCCGATGGTTGATTTGGGTGGATGGGTACGTTCCAGTAATGAAAGCAATATCCAGAAAAACAGCAGTACATTCTGGCAATTGAAGAACTATGTGACCTATTCCGGAAACATAGGCGACAAGCATCATTATACAGCCATGGTGGGCCAGGAGTGCTGGGAGTCCAGCTATGACTTCACGAGTGTGTTCAATAGCGGTCTGCCTTCGGATGAAGTGCACAATCCTGCCTTGGGTACGGGAACCCCGACTATCAATGCAGGTTTTGGAAGCTCGTCTATGGCATCTTTCTTTACACGTCTGACTTATAACTATGCCGACCGTTATCTGGGTACTTATACCTATCGTTATGACGGCTCTTCAAACTTCGGTCCCGAGAACCGTTGGGCAGGCTTCCATTCATTGGCTACTTCCTGGCGCTTTTCCAACGAAACGTTCTTTGAACCGTTGAAGAAGGTCATCAGTAACGGTAAGTTGCGTCTGGGATGGGGACAAACTGGTAATGCCAACATCGGTGGTTATGCTTGGGGTACATCCATGAGTCGTATGCCTTCCGGTCTGGGTATGGGGTATCGCCCCTCCAATATACCGAATACTTCCATCAAATGGGAGTCCCAGGAGCAATGGAACGTCGGTGTGGATTTGGGATTCCTGCACGACCGTATCAATCTGACGGTAGAGTGGTACAAGAAAACTTCCAGTGATATGTTGATGCCGTTGCAGTTGCCTTCTTATATGGGTACTTCCGGTAATGCCTCTTCTGCATTGGCTGCTCCGAAAGGTAACTATGGTGACATAGAGAATACCGGTTTTGAAATCTCTCTGAACACACATCCTATTACGGGTAAGTTTGAATGGGATTCTGACTTCCAGATTTCTTTCAACAAGAACAAACTGAAAGGATTGGCTGGTACAGCCAATGCGCAGATTGTGGGTTACGGACAGTGGACCGATGTAGTCAGTGTATCCAGTGTAGGCGAATCACTTTATAACTTCTATGGATTTGTTTGTGATGGTGTTTACAAGGACCTGGAGGACCTTCAGACTTCTCCGAAACCTGCCAAGTACCCGGCAAACGGTGTATTCGACCGTACCAATACCGTATGGGTGGGTGATGTGAAATATAAGGATATCAGTGGTCCTGACGGTGTGCCCGATGGCGTTATTGACGACTATGACAAGACCAATATCGGTTCTCCGATGCCTAAGTTTACTTTTGGCTGGACCAATACTTTCCGTTACAAGAACTTCGACTTGTCCGTTTTCATCAACGGTTCCTATGGCAACAAGGTGTATAACTACCTTTCCATGAAGCTGACACATATGAACTCTCCCTGGACTAACCAGCTGAATGCTGTAAACGGACGTGCACAGCTTGTTCCTATCAATCCGAACAAGGTCTACGAAGATGGAACGATGTGGTATAATGATGTGTCTAACGTCATGGTGGCAAACCCGGGAGCTTCCATTCCACGCGCCACTATCAATGACCCGAATGACAACGACCGTATCAGTGACCGTTATATTGAAGATGGTTCTTATATCCGTCTGAAGAACATCTCTTTGGGATATACTTTCCCGAAAAAGACGATTGATAAACTGGGACTGAGCAACTTGCGTATCTATGCCAATATCCAGAACCTGCTGACCATTACCGGTTATGACGGCTATGACCCTGAAATTGGTGCCAGCACTTCAAGCGTCAATGTCTATGGTTTGGACAACGGACGTTATCCGTCTCCTACAGTTTATTCATTCGGCTTGAACGTTTCATTCTAACACTTTAAATTGAAGAAAACATGAAAATCAGATATATTAAATATTGGGCGTTTGCAGCTGTACTCGGTATGGGAACAGTTTCATGCGAGGATTTCCTGAACCGTCCTACCGAAGACAATTATAACGAATCGAACTTCTATCAGAATGACGAACAATGTGTGCAGGGGGTTAATTATCTTTATAACTCACCTTGGTATGACTTTCAGCGCGGTTTTATTAAAGTCGGTGAAATCTTGTCTGGAAACGTATACGAGGGAAACAGCCCTTACTTGAATTTTACGGTGAATGGTACGGATGAAAACCTTGTGAACATGTCCTATTCTCTATGGGCAGTGATTGGCCATGCCAATACTGTATATACTCGTTTGAAGACGGCAAATGCGTCAGAAGCAGTGAAAAATCAGTGTATGGGCGAGTGTCTGGCATGGAAAGCCATGGCTTACTTCTATTTGGTACGTAGTTTTGGCGCAGTACCCATTATCCATGATAATACGGACGAATTGAATTCCGGTAATTATAACTCCAAATTCAAAGTGGAGGCAGCAGATGTGTACGAATATATCATTATGACTCTGGAGAAAGCTATGGAGTTGCTTCCGGCCAGAGGTGAAACGGGACGTATTGACCGCTATTGTGCCGAAGGTCTTTTGGCTAAGGTGTATCTGACTAAGAGTGGCCTTTCCGGTACCCGCAATGCGGATGATTTGGCGAAAGCGGCAGAATATTCCAAGGATGTAATTAATAATTCCGGCCGTAACTTGCTGGCTAACTATTCCGATGTTTTCCGTTTGGCAAACAACAAGAATGAAGAGTGTCTCTTCTCCTGGCACTGGTCGGCAGGACGTGACCCCTGGACACAGCAGAATACGTTGCAGTCGGACTTGGCAATGGTGGGATTCGATGAATTTGGTGATTGCTGGGGTGGCTATGCAGGTCCGTCGGTTGATTTGCAGGATGCATTTGGAATTTCCGCTTTGGAAAGTCCTGAGACGCGTTCGGATACGGATACCCGTCGTAAGGCTACTATGATGATGGCAGGTGATGTATACGATTATTTCTGGCAGGACAAGGGCGGATTTGATTATCTGCGGTTTATTTATGATGCCGAATATGGTAAGGGAGGACCTAATGGCGATTACCAGTCTCCTACCGGTGCCAATCACGTGAAGCATCTCTATGGTAACAATAATGACCATGTATTGGGCTTGGGCGTATCGGCTGGTAATATGTACAGCGGCCTGGCAACCCATATCCTGCGCCTGTCCGATATCTATCTGGTATATGCCGAGGCGAAAATGGGACTGGCTACCTCTACTACAGACCAGAGTGCACTGGATGCTTTCAATGCAGTACGTGGCCGTGCCATTCCGGGAGTTACTCCGAAAACCTCCATTACTTGGGAGGACGTCTGGAAGGAACGCCGGCTGGAACTGGCTTGCGAAGGCGACCGTTGGTATGATTATGTACGTTTGGCATATTATGATTCCCAGCGTGCTATCAATGAGCTGAAGGCACAGCGCCGTGATGTTTATTATAGTCTGGGTACTACTTATAAGGCTTATTATGAAAACGGCAGTTGGACGGTGAATCCGGACGAGACCCGTTACAATCCGGATGCAAAGGCGCCGAATGTGACAGTCTCCAGCTTTACATTGCCGTTCCCGACAGAAGACGTGGTGTTCAATCCTAATTTGATGAAAGACCCGGTACACGTAGATGTACGTTCTGAATTCAGTTATTAATTTAATGCTTGAAAAGATGAAAAATAATAGATATACGAATTGGTTCTTCGCGGCAGCTGTTGTTGTAGCAGGCTTTTCCATGGCGGCTTGTGAGGATGAACCGGATAAATATGAAGTGGCAGGGGGAAAGCCTACCTTGAAATATGTTCGTGTCCCTGATCCGGCAGCGGCAGACTCTTTGCTGACGGGGGCTTATATGGCGAATACGATTTGTCTGGTCGGTGAGAATCTGCGGAGTGTTTACGAGCTCTATTTCAATGACCAGAAGGCGATACTTAATACCAGTTACATCACTGACCATACACTTATGGTAGATGTTCCGAAAGAGATTCCTTCGGTAGTGACTGATAAGATTTATATGGTGACCAAAGCAAAGGATACCATAGATTATGATTTCAAGGTGTTGGTTCCGGCTCCTACCGTGAACTCCATTTCTTGTGAGTTTGCAAAGCCGGGTAGTGAGGTGACACTGATTGGTGACTATTTCATTGATGACCCGAATGTGCCGCTGACCATTACGATGGCCGGTAATGTGGAAGTGACTAATATTACGAACATAACCAAGACTGCGGTCAGCTTTATTCTTCCTGACAATGCTCCTGCAGGCTATATCAACGTGAAGTCCATTTATGGTACCGGACGTTCCAAGTTCCGCTATTATGATACACGTAACATTCTCTTTGACTGGGACGGTTCTCATGGCGGTATGGCTATTGCCCACGGTTGGCGCGATGGTAGCAAGGTGTTGAGAGAAGCCGATGAAAACAGTATTGACGGTGCTTATATCTGTCTCACCGGAGCACTTGACGGTGCTATCGGAGCTACTTGGGCAGAAGATGAGTTCTCGTTCAACTATTGGCCGGAACCGTCTGCCGGTTATCCCGAACTTTCTGCACGTCCTGAGTTTGCAGAACTGCTCGAGGAGTATGGCGTCAATGGCTTGCAACTGAAATTCGAGGTGAATATTCCTTCTTCCAATCCGTGGCAGTCTTGCGCTCTACAAGTGATGTTTACGGGTAATGATGTGGTGACTTATGCGACGGGAACTAATGCTTATTTTAGTGATACGAATGTGCCGCGTGGTTTGTGGTTGCCTTGGAAGAATACGGGTTCGTATGATACGGGTGGTAAATGGACAACCGTTTCCATGAATCTGTCCGAGTTCAACAAGACGCATGAAGGTAATAAGTGTGATAGAACTTTTGACAAGACTATGCTGACCGGATTGACACTCTTTGTCTGGGCAGGTGGTGTGGAAGGTAAGGATTGCAATCCGGTGATTATGATTGACAACATCCGTGTGGTACCTATTGAATAACCTTTTAAATAGAATACTGATATGAATAAAACATATAAATTTCCGGCACTGTGGATGATGTGCCTGATGCTCTTCAGTTGCTTGACGTTTACGGCCTGCGACAATGGGGATGATGAAGATACCAACCAATATAAAGGGGGAATCAGTCTGAATGTATTCGGACCGAGTCCCGTATCCCGCGGCGGTGTACTCCGTTTCCTAGGCAGTGGCATGGATAAAGTGACTGCGGTCGCTATTCCCGGTTGCGACGATATAACAGACATCGAAGTAGTCAGTGATACGGAAATCCGTGTCACTGTACCTCAGACAGCCCAGCCGGGGTTGGTTGTCTTGAAGACTCCGAAAGGGGATATTACAACAAAAACCGAGTTGACATTTACGGAGCCGATTGCTTTGGAGGCTTTTGCACCGGCAGAAGTAAAGCCTGGTAGTGAATTGACCATTACTGGTGAATATTTGAATTTGATTAAAGAAGTGATATTTGCTGACGAGGTAACAGTGCCTGCTGATGAGTTTGTCAGTCAAAGCCGTCAGGAGATTAAAGTTATTGTTCCTGATTCTGCTCAGACCGGTAAGTTCATCTTGTCTGATGGAGCTGAAATCCCCAATTGGATTTATTCTGAAGGGGAACTGGAGGTTACTTTGCCATCGGTAGAGGCTCCACTCGACCTGGTAGATAAGAAGCCGGGGGATGTCATTCGAGTTTCTGGTGAAAACTTTGATTTGGTGAAGAAAGTGCAGATGCCGAATGGGGATGAAGTTGAATTTACGATGACTGCCTCTTCCGAAGGAGATGAACTTACTTTTACATTGCCGGATAATGTCTCGGACGGAGAAGTTACGGTACTTCCTGCTTCGGATGTAAAAGTTGTGGTTGCTACTGTTGTAGTAGCTACGCCTTCGAACGTAGTGGCTGTTCCTGCTGTGAACTTGCGTGGTGGAGATATGATTACCTTGAAAGGTACCAATATGGATTTGGTGACTGATGTAACGTTCCCTGGTGTAGAAGAAGCAGTAGGATTGGAATCACAAAACTCGACTGAAATAAAGGTCTTGATGCCGGCTGCGGCTATTAGTGGTGATTTGCAATTGAATACAAATAGTGGAAAAGCAACTGCCGTATCTATTGCAACGGCAAAGCCGGAAAACATTTCTTATAGTGCGGCGACGGTCCCGGCAGGAGAGGCTTTGACTGTCAAAGGAGTAAATATGGATGTAGTTTCGGCTGTTGTATTCAGTGGTAATGTGGAGGTTACCGTATCCGATGCCACCGCTACTGCCATTTCCTTGACTGTACCCACAACTGCTGAAACCGGGGCCTTACTCTTGAAGATGGCCAATGGTGAATCTGTGGAAGCACCGTCTTTGACAATAGAGAAACCGGTATGTGCCTATTTGCCGGCATTGCCTGACAAATTGGTTCGGGGACGAATTGTGGAACTTGAGATTGTTAATGCTGATAAGCTGACAAATGTATTGCTGAATGAGGCTGCTGTTCAGTATATCAATGATGCAGCTAAAGGGGTATTGATGTTGAATGTACCGGCTGAGCTGGATGGAACTTATAGCCTAAAACTGATTTCTTCAAATGGTGAAATTGCTTATGATGTTCTTGTAGTTGCCAATGAAGAAACAGTTTGGGCTGGTCCGCTCGATATTAGTTGGGGTGATGGAGGACGTGTGTTGGTACCGGCTGTATCTTTTGCCAAGGTAACGGCAGGCACTGTCATGAAAGTCTATTTTGATCAGAAAGACCAGACTTGGGCACAGGCTCAGTTTAACTATGGCGATTGGAGTGGCATAGCTTTCTCTTTGTTTGATACGACTATGGTACCGACAGACATTTACGGCTGGAGTTTCGAGAGCCGTGTGATGGAGTTGACGTTGACTCAGGAGATACTTGATAATATTCAAGCTAAACAAGGAGATTGTGAAGACCAGACAAATGTAGGTATCATTATTCAGGGCAGTGATTTGACGTTTACAAAAATAACGATTGTAAATTGATGAATTGTGGCTTGAAGAATGTGACTATGGATGCCCTGATTAAGAATGAAATAAAATCATAATTAAGATGAAGAAACTGAATATAAAATGGATGCTTTCGTTGATAGCAGCTTTTACTTTTGCCTCCTGCGATACTGATGTCGATCATGATATCCCAGCAGTGGATGCACCGGTATTGGTGTCTACTACTCCTGAAAGTGGAGCAGCCAAAGTGAAAACGGGAGAAATCACTATTGAGGTGAAATATGACAAGAATATATTCTTTGCAACAGACAATCTGAGCGAAATCAAGTTTACCGGTGGTGAACTGATAAGTGCCGATGTACTTGGCGCAAGCAATATACTGACTGTAAAAGTGAATGTTCCCGGGAGAGAGACGGCTTGTTCTCTCTCTATCCCCGAGGGAATAGTAACCGGACCGAACCAGATGCCTGCTCCGGCTGTATCGGTTCAGTTCTCTACTGTCGCTTTGGACAAGGCACTGGTTGCCGCTAGTTCGGCCAAAGCTGTGAAACTGTACAATTATCTATTGGATAACTTCGAGACGAAGACACTTTCAGCTATGATGGCCAATGTTGCCTGGAATACGGAAATGTCCGAAAAGGTGTATGGATGGACTGGAAAATATCCGGCTATCAACTGTTTCGACTATGTTCATCTGCCGGCATCTGTAGCTGGAGCAGACTGGATTAATTACGGTGACATTACTCCTGTTAAGGATTGGTCTGACAAAGGTGGCATCGTAGCTGCCATGTGGCATTGGAATGTACCCAAGAAAGTTGTAGGCGAAGCTTCTTCTACCCAAATATGGGAAGGAGAGACAGTAATGCCGGGTGATTGGAGTGGAAATGTACAGATGACGGATGATGCTGCAAAAGCTGTCTTTGCTGATGCACAAGTGGGTCAGGTGATACGCGTGGCTGTGAAGGATGTGGCAGCGGGTGCACAAGGTTCGTTCAAAAACAGTGGTTGGAGCGAGATTGCTTCAGGAACTGATTATTTTGACATATCCAGGGACTATACATTGGTGATTACCGAAGATGTTTTGAAATCCCTGCAAGAAGGTGGTCTCATCATTGGTGGACATGATTATACAGCAGTTGCTGTTTATCTTGAAAATAACGGTACAGCTCTCGACCCGAATAAGGATTATGCCTTTTATAAGGCAGATACGGAGTTTGATGCTACCAATGCCACAGTGGAAGGCACTTGGGAAAACAAGGTGTTTACCGAAGATTTGAAAAATGCTGCCGCTTACTTGAAGCTATTGAGAGATGCGGATATTCCGGTATTGTGGCGTCCATTCCACGAGGCAGCCGGTGGCTGGTTCTGGTGGGGTAAGGATGCTGCCAGCTTTAAATCTCTGTGGATTGCTATGTTCAATTACTTCAAGACTGAAGGATTGGATAATCTTATCTGGGTTTGGACTACCGAGGGCAATGATGCCGATTGGTATCCGGGAGATCAATATGTAGACATCGTGGGACGTGATGTTTATAATAAGGAAACTGCAGATTGTGTTTCAGAATATACTTCCATTGCCGAAAATTATGGAAACAAGATTGTTTCGCTGAGTGAATGTGGTACGGTCGGACTTATTTCCGAACAATGGGCATCTGGTGCACGTTGGAGTTGGTTCATGCCGTGGTATGACGGGACAAATGAGGATGGTAGCCCGGTAGTCCATGCTGATGAAGCATGGTGGAAGGATGCTATGAGCCAGGAATTTGTTGTTTCCCGTGAAGATCTTCCTTCTATGGAATAGCATTTTTAATAATAAAATGGGAAGGGTTGTCTCTGGTTAGTATCGGGGCAACCCTTTCTGTCTTTTATAGCTTTTAGTTGTTGGTTATGGAATTCATGCTTTATACTTTTTAGGAAAAATAGTAATGGATGTTAAATGAGTGCCGTTATTTGATAAAATAGTATTATAATGTTTGCTGCTAAAAGTCTACTTTTGTCAAGCCTAATTAAAATTTGATAATAATCATATAATGTTTAACCGCTAATGAAATGAAAAATGCCTATGAGAAAGGAGTGATATGTATACCAACCACTTTATAGAATAAGGTATATCTAATTTTTCCTCAAAAAGAGAAGTTTAACCTTATATTAAACGGTAGATGCCGCCAGGCGATACCAATTCATTAATCTAAGAAAAATACAAGTATGAATTTGAATTTCAGAAAAACCGCGCTGCTCGTGGGTATCTGTTCGGCTGTCAGCCTGACTTATACTCCGCAACTTTTCGCCGCATCGGTCGATGCAATAGATGCTGTGCAGCAAGCAAAAAAAATCACAGGTACTGTAACAGATGCAATGGGACCGGTTATCGGTGCCAATGTGTTGGAAAAGGGCACCACAAATGGTGTCATTACTGACATTGACGGTAATTTTACATTGAATGTTCAGCCGGGAGCCACGATTGTAGTGTCTTTTATCGGTTATCAGCCGCAAGAAATCGTGGTAGGTAACCAGACCAATTTCAAGATTCAGCTGAAGGAAGATGCTGAATTGCTGGATGAAGTCGTAGTAGTGGGTTACGGTGTACAGAAGAAGAAACTGGTGACAGGTGCTACTGTGGAGGTAAAAGGCGAAGACATCGCAAAATTAAATACTACGCAGGCATTGGGTGCTTTGCAGAGCCAGTCTCCGGGTGTAAATATTCAGGCCGTTTCCGGTCAGCCGGGTGATGGATTTAAAGTTACGATTCGTGGTGCCGGCACAAATGGTGATACAAAACCACTTTATATTATTGATGGTGTGAGTGGTGATATCAATAATCTAAATCCGGCAGATATTGAGCGTATTGACGTGTTGAAAGATGCAGCTTCTTGTGCAATTTACGGTTCTGCTGCTGCCAATGGTGTTATTTTGGTAACAACGAAGCAAGGTAAGGAAGGTAAGATTCAAATTAGTTATGATGGAAACATCGGTTGGCAGAATGTTTATAGAATGCCAGATTTGCTGACTGCTAAGCAATATATGGAAGTGCAAGATATGGTGCGTTTTAACAGTGGTGTTGAGCCTCATGATTGGGCACGTTTCATAGATGCGGATTTGTTGACTGCTTATAGGAATGGTTCGAATGAAGGCTCCAATTTCATGGAAGCTTTACGAAATAAAAATGCAGTAACTACAAATCATGCGTTGAATATTACCAGTGGTACGGATCGTACGAAATTCTCTACCGGTCTTGGTTATCAATATCAAGATGGTGTGTTCGGCAATATGGCTAAGTCGGATTATCGCCGTTTCACAGTACGTATGAATTCAGAACACGTGGTTTATCGCAATGATGCTGGTCTTGACGTGGTAAAAGTCGGCGAAAATCTTTATTTCCAACACAAACAGAATCAAGGTCTAGATAATGGTAATCAATATGGTAACATGCTTTCAAATATGTTGCGTGCCAATCCGTTGGTTCCTATCTATAATGAGGATGGTGAATATTTCGGTTATGAAGATTTGAAGAATTCAGGTACTGAAGGCTGGTTTAATTATAATTCATATACCACTAACCCCATTGCTTCTATGATGAATGGGCAGAGTGCGAATAACAAGAGTGCAAGTTTTGGTTTCAACCTTAGTGGATGGTTGGAGATTCAACCTATTAAGAATTTGACGTATCGCGGTCAGGTGAATTATAATCAAAGTTCTTGGTCATGGCGGACTTATTTGCCGGTTTATAAATTGAATGATCAGGGTGATAGCCGCACGATAGACCAGACAACCAATAATACTGGTTTGGGCTGGGGATGGAGTACAACAAATACCATTAACTATAAATTCAACATAGCCAAGCATGATTTCGATGTATTGGTGGGTACTGAATATGGTGAATCTCGTCCGGATTATGGATTTACTCTGAATGCGACAGCTACGAATTCCGTGTTCGGTGACTTGGATCATGCTTATATGTCCTTTGTCAAGAACAATACAGGAAAAGCTACGGTTTCAGGAAAACCTTATGGTGATACTCGTGGAATGTCCTATTTTGGCCGTTTGAATTATAACTTTAATGAAACGTATATGATATCGGCTATCATTCGTGCCGATGGCTCATCTGTGTTTGCGCCAGGCAAACGTTGGGGGTATTTTCCTTCATTCTCGGCTGGTTGGGTAGTGACAAACGAAAAGTTCATGGAAAGTACACAGAATTGGCTTGAATTTTTGAAAGTTCGTGCCGGTTGGGGACAGAACGGTAATAAGAATGCCGTTGATGCCTTTGCTTACCAGGCTACTTTCGCTTATGATGCTTATAGTAACTATTCATTCGGAAATAATAAGGATGGTTACACTTCCGGTGCCTCTCCTGCCCGTTTGGCCAATGAGGAGATTACATGGGAAACTTCAGAACAAACCAATATCGGTATTGATGCACGTTTCTTGAGTGGTCGTCTGGGAGTTACTTTCGATTGGTATGAGAAGAAAACTAAAGATTTGCTGTTGAAAGTTCCCGTAACCCCTACTACCGGTTTCTCAGAGCAACTGAAGAATGCAGGTACGGTTCGTAACCGTGGTGTGGAACTTGCATTGAATTGGAATGATCGTATTGGCAAAGACTTTACGTATGGCGTAAACTGGAACATGGCATACAATAAGAATGAAGTGACTGAAGTCAACAGTACCCGTAAATACAATAACGGCGGTAATGACCTCCTTTCTCAAGGTACTGGCTATATGGCTCGTTTTGAAGAGGGACATCCCATCGGTTATTTCTGGGGATATAAGACGGACGGAGTTATTCAGAACCAAACAGATTTGGAGGCTTATGTTGCAACATTGAAAGATGGTAGTGCTGCTAACTCTTTGCAAGGCAATACGCTGAAACCGGGTGATTTGAAGTTTGTAGATGTAAATGGAGATGGCATAATCAATGCGGAAGATAAGACGGAACTTGGTAATCCTCATCCTGATGTGACAATGGGACTTAGCCTGAACTTCGGTTATAAGGGATTTGATTTGTCTGTTACCGGCTTTGCGGCTTTGGGTCAGCAGGTTGCCCGTTCTTACCGTAAATTTACTGACGGTGAGCAGGAAAACTATACAACTGAGGTGTACAACTATTGGCATGGTGAAGGAACTTCCAATAAGTATCCTTTGATAGCCCGTATGAATGAAGGTGTGAACTGGCAGTCCATTTCCGATATTTATGTAGAAGACGCTGATTATTTTCGTTTGCAAAATTTGACAATAGGTTATGATTTCAAGAGATTGTGGAAGAGCTGTCCGTTCCAGCAACTGCGTGTATATGCAGCAGCACAGAATCTTTTCACTATTACCGGTTATAAAGGAATGGATCCGGAAAATGGTCGCGCCATCAATGGTAATGAGCCTTGGGTGACAGGGGTTGATGTGGGTAATTATCCTACGCCTCGTACCTATATGTTTGGTGTTAATGTTAAATTTTAAAATGATTACTCGTATGAAAAAAATAACCTATTTATTGACTTCTGCATGTATTGCATTGGGCGTTGTGTCTTGTGATATCAATAATGTAGAAAATATGGGTGAGCTTTCAACTGAAAACTTTCCTGTGTCCGAGGCTGATGGTATTGCGGCTTTGGCCGGTATTTATCAGAACCTGAATGCAGTACATGCTTATCCTCAAGAGTCGTTCTTGTATTATGCACAGTTGGCCAGCGATGATGCTTTGGGCGGCGGTGGAACCAATGATAAATTGATGCAGGCTATGGACTTGATAACCAACTATAACGCTGATATGACTAATAATTTCTGGACGTTACGTTATCAGGGTATTAACCGTGCCAATACATTGATTAGTGCATTGCCAAATACGGCTATGAGTGATGAAAGTAAAGCTAAATTTTTGGGGGAGGCACTTTTTCTTCGTGCATACTATCACTTTGATTTAGCTAGTATGTATGGGAATGTTCCTTTGGTTATTGTACCTTCCGGTGAGTTGGTTACGCAGGGTGAAGTTTCAACTCTTTATGGACAGATGCTGCAAGATTTGCGTGATGCCATTGAGATGATGCCTGCTGTTCGCAATACTGATGGTCATGTGGATAAATATACTGCAGAAGCATTGCTAGCCCGTATATTCTTGTTTTATACAGGTATGTATGGGAATGGTGAGACATTGGCTGACCTTACCAACTCTACTTATAATCCGATGTCTTCAGTTGCATTGCCCGACGGGACTACGTTGACAAAAGAAAATGTGATTGCTTATGTAGACGATTGCGTGAACAACTCCGGCTATCAGTTGGTCGACGATTTCCGTTCTTTGTGGGCTTATACGAATCGCTATACAGTGGAAGATTATGACTATACGAAAGGTCAAGAGTTGAAATGGGCAGAGGATGACAATGCCGTAAATCCGGAATCCATGTTTGCCATTAAATTCAATAAGTTGGCTTCATGGTCAACCACTATCGGTTATGGTAATGGAATTGCATTGCACATGGGTGTACGTGGTGGCCAATCCTATGAAAACACATTCCCCTTTGGTCAAGGTTGGGGAGCTGGTCCGGTAGCTCCTAATTTAGTGGATGACTGGAAGAGTGCCGATCGCGATGGTAAGGATGTCCGTCGTGAGGCTACTATTCAAGATTGGACTGAGAAATCTTCTTATACATATGGTGGTTGGGCCGACTTTGTGCAAGAAACTGACTACTACGCAAAGAAGTGGGCACCTATCTCATGCGTAAATGATGGTTCGCAGGAAGAATACATTAAGGTCAGTGATAATCCTTATGTATGCTGTTTTGAGAATCTGATGTATGGCGCTGTTGGCTGGGATCAAGGTGCTAATAATATGCAGTTGAACAATATCCACGATTTGGTGCTCATTCGTTTTGCTGATGTTCTGCTGATGCAGAGTGAGTTGAAGGGGGACGTGGCAGGCATTAATCGAGTACGTCGGCGTGCAGGCTTGGATCCGATTGCTGCATATTCACTGGAAGCCTTGCAGAACGAACGTCGTTGGGAACTGGCACTCGAAGGTATCCGTTGGAACGATATCCGTCGTTGGCATATTGCGGTAGAGGCATTGGAAAGACAAACTAACCAGCCGGTTTATTATTGTGGCATACCTGATAAAAATACAGCGCACAATGGAGGATATGCAACTCGCTATAAGGCTACTGCCGGATTCCAGAAAATGCCCGAAAGCCAGGTGGCTATAGGTAGTGTTGTACAGAATGAAGGTTGGACAGGTGCCGATAGCGAATATAATGGTTGGAAATAATGCCGACTAAATGTTTAATTTTAACAAGCAATTTATAGTATGAAAAAAATATTATTAGCAGCTCCGTTGTTGGCTTTGTTCTTTACGGCTTGCAATCCCATAGTCGAAGAAGTGGGAATGGACAGTAGTGTATCTGCCGACGATTTGAGTAATAGCTTTGAGCTGGTTGCCAAGAGTGAAGGTAACAACAATATTACGGTCAGGCAGTCCACTGCTCGTTATATCAAGGTCTGTTCTGCAGATAATGATGCGGTAGTCGTTGAAGGTACAAGTCAGAATCTTAGTTTTCAGGTTGTGCCTCCTGCACGTGAAGTAAGTTATTATATTTCTACTATCAATCAAGATGGTACAGTTGTAAAGTCTTCTGCGAAATCTTTGAATGTAACGACGTTTACGGACTTGCCTGTTATCTTTGATGCTATTTTTGGTGTTGATGGTGGATTTGGAACTACTACTTGGACGTGGGATGATACTCAATCTCGCTATTGGGGCAATGGTGCTTGGGGAAGTGATACGACGCCCGGTTGGTGGGGTGCGCCCGATCAAGCTGATATTGATGAGCAAGCTGCGGGGAAAGGCATGCCAAACGATGGAGCCGGTGCTTGGTTCTCGCTCAATTTGAGCGGTGTTAATACCAGTCGTGGTGAGAAAGGAACTGTTACGGTCACTACTGATCAAGCTGTAGTTGGTTGGGGAATCGGTACGATGAAATTCAATGGTACTGTGCCTTTGTTGGGTGTATTGCCTAATGATGGCAACCAACGTTGTTACACTTATCAGATTATCAAGGCTGATGGTGAGCATCTTGTGTTGGCGGCTCCTTCGTCCAATGGTTATGAAGGTTGGTTCTTCTGCTATAAGAAGATTCCCAACAAGTAAAAGTCGGTTTTTGAGTAGTTAAAAGCTAATATAGGGGGAACAATGTTATAGTTCCCTCTTTTGACTTACAAATTCTGTGTACAATGAAAAATATATTTTTTACTCTATCTTTTATTTTGTTTGCGTTAGCTGTAAATGCTGGCAATAAACAAACAAATGAGGTTTTTGGACCGTATTCAATGGCAAATAACCTTCCTACTCCGGAAGGATATGCAAGGGTTGTAATAACTTCGACACCCGAATTTACGGGTGGATCTATAACTCTTCTAAATCAGGATACTGATGAAAGTATTATGTTGCACGGAAGTGTTACATATATGAGTATGTGGTTCTATTTTATACCAAGTGGAGTGTATGTTGTTGAATCTATAGCTGATGGTTATTCTGCGGTCGTGAATGCTGATGGTGTCGTAGGCGTTGGTTCGACCGTGACATTTCATAAAAGTGGTCATGTTGGATTTGCAGTTATTGATAATTCCAATAAGTAATCGCTATTTACTGAATGTATGAAAGATTTTTAAACCCAAAGCAGTTGTCGTTACCCCCGACCTTATTGGTCGCCCGTAACATCGGATAATTGTAAATGCATTAACCGAATAGTACAATTGTTTAATGGTTAAATCAGGAAAAGGCGAGTCGTGAGATTCGCCTTTTCGCATTCATTCTCTATTGCCTTTTCGGATGCAATTCACATTCCTTTTTGTATTACCCCTGATGTCAGGGCGCAGAATGTTTCTTTTTATCCCTGCATCTCCTTCACCTCCTTCTCCCATCCTCCTGTTCATCGGCTTTCCCGGTGAAACCGCTTTCCACCCTCATCGCCCCGCCTTTGCATCGCGCGACACACCGTAGTATCCCGGCATGGCCCGGTAGATGGGTTGCGTGGGTTTCCCCACATTCTTCAGCTTGCCCTCTTGCTGCAACCGTTTCAGGTGGACGTTTGCGGTGGTGCGTGCCATGCCGCACAGCGCTTGGAAGTCACTGCGAATCAGCACGTCGTGGTCGGCAAAGTATTCTTTCAGCTTCATGTCTATCTCCACTTCCGAAAGCTTCAGGGAGTGGCGGGTGTATTTGCTGCGGATAGCACTGACTCCCGTCATCGCTTGTTTCAGCCTGACGTCGGGACGGAAGCTGATGCTCTTCAGCCGGAGTTTCAGGTGCTTGTTCGGGGTACTGCGGGTCACTTTCTGTGTGGCTTCCAGGGTGGGGGCGAAGTAGCCCAGCCCTTCGATGTGCACCTCGTGCCCGTCGCGCAGTTCTTCGCCGCAGATTTGCGTCAGACAGTCTATCGCGTTCATCACGTCGCCCACCGTGAGCGAGCTGCGGGCATGCACGCGGTTGTAGAGCTGCCGCATGGTTACTTTCCCGTTGAGCAACGGGCGGGGATGGAGGCCTCTCTCTTCAGGGGCTTCCTCATTGGTGCCTGGATTCTCATACCAGTCATATAGTATTGCCATATCAATAGGTTTTAGTGCGTTCAACGTATTTGTTTCTTCCCTCGGAAGTGTCTTCCTGTAAGTGAACGACTCCGGTCGGCCGAACGAACAACTCGGGCCGTTCGATTGGACGACCATGGTCAGCCGATTGAACGACCCGGGTCGTTCACTTATAAAGAACCTTGCAAAGGTACTGAAAATAAAGGGTTCCGCAGCATAAATAGGTATGTTTGTCAGCAGGAATGATTTTTGAAGAATAATCGGAGAATGGTTTGCAAAACGCCCTCGGCAGGCAGTAACTTTGGCGAAGAGGCGAGAGGAAAGAAAGGGTGATGCCCTTCCCCGGAACCGCCAAACAATCATTTTAATAAAAATACTTATGAAGAAAAAACTGATGACTTTGCGGCAGCACCGACTCTTGAAGGAGGCGGGCCGGCTGATTGCCTTTTCGGAAAGGCTGAAACACGTACAAAAAGAAACGACCGACCGAAACCGGGAGGAGCGGGAAGAGCAGCGCTGCCGGAGCGCGAAAGCCGCAAGCGCCGTGACTGCACTGAGCGGCGACATCGAGGAGTTCCTCACTTCGCGCTACGACTTTCGCTATAATCTGCTGACGGATGAAACCGAGTTCCGCCCCGCCGGACAACGCTCTGCCGCCTTCACCCCCGTGGGCAAGCGCGAGTTGAACACTTTCTGCATCGAAGCCCATGCCGAAGGTATTCCTTGCTGGGACAAGGACCTGAGCCGGTACGTCTATTCCACTTACATCCCTGCCTACCATCCCTTCCTGCTCTACATGGACGAACTGCCCGACTGGGACGGCAAGGACCGGCTGACTGCGCTTGCCTGCCGCGTCTCTTCTCGGCCTCACTGGGTGCGGGGATTCCATACCTGGATGCTGGGACTTGCCTCGCAATGGATGGGCGTGTCCGGGCTGCATGCCAACAGCGTGGCTCCCGTGCTTGTCAGCCGCGAACAGGGACGACGGAAATCCAGCTTCTGCCGTGCCTTGATGCCCGATGTGCTGGCACGCTACTACACCGACAACCTGAAACTGACCTCGCAGGGACAAGCCGAAAGGATGCTGGCGGAAATGGGGCTGCTCAATATGGACGAGTTCGACAAGTATGCCGAAAGCAAGATGCCGCTGCTGAAAAACCTGATGCAGATGTCGGTGCTCAACATCCGCAAGGCCTATCAGCAGAACTTCAGGCAACTGCCCCGTATCGCCTCGTTCATCGGCACCAGCAACCGCTTCGACCTGCTGACCGACCCCACGGGGAGCCGGCGTTTCCTCTGCATCGAGGTGAAGCACGACATCGACTGCACCGGCATAGAGCACGACCGGATTTTCGCCCAACTGAAAGCGGAACTCATTGCCGGACGGCGCAGCTGGTTCACCAAGTCGGAGGAGGAGGAACTGCAACGGCACAACGAGGCTTTCTATCGTGTCAGCCTTGCCGAGGAGGCGGTTCGCAGCTTGTTCCGTGCCCCGCTTCTGGCAGAGAAGAGCATCGACCTGACTGCCGCCGACATCTTTGACGAGTTGCAAAAAACGCATCCCGCCCTGATGCGTGGCAGCAATCCCGTGCAGTTCGGCTCGGTGCTGTTGCGGGCGGGACTGAAACGCCGGCATACGAAGTACGGCAACGTATACGAGGTGGTGAGAAGGAAAAAAGAAGTTTCACCGGAAAGGGTTGAACGATAGGGAAATAATGCGAAAGGTGAAGGGGTGAAGGAAGAGAAAGCCGGTTTATAGTCTCATTACGGATTGACATAGATTCCTATTAATTCAGACAGAAGAACAAAAAGACAAAAGAAAGAAAATATGTTCTTTTGTCTTTTTGTTCTTCTGTCTGAAAAATGTAATGATATGTCAAGCCTTTCTCAATCTTGGCATATCCATTTCTCAATATTGCGTGTCTGTCCGCTGAAGTTCACCCCTATCTTGAACAGTTGCCGTCCGTCGGCTTCGAAAGGCGAGGCGTAATGCTTCTCGTTGATTTGTCGCAACGCTTCTTCGGCGGTGCCTTCCAGCTTGAACTCCATGACGTAGATGTACTTGTCGGTTTTCAGCACGAGGTCTATCCTGCCTTGCGAGGTATGATACTCCACGTTTACATAGAATCCCAGCAGTTTGAACACGATAAAGAGCACATTCTGATAGTGAAGTTCCTGGTCGCGCACAAGCTCGTAGGGGGTGTCGGCAAAGAAGCTTTGAAGGCGGTGGAAGAAGGCGTCGTAATTGCCTGAACGTATTTCTCGAACAAAATTCTGTATCTCAAACGGTGCTTCTACCTTGTTGGTCTTGGCATAGAACGGCAGCAGGAAGCGGACAAAACCTTCTTCTACCTCACGGTTTGGAAAGCCTAATTTATAGATGCCAAACTCTTCATCGTAGTTCTTGATTGTCAAGTACCCGCTTTGGTAAATCACCGGAATGGGGTTGGTGGATTCGGAGTCGATGCTGTTCAGCACTTGGGCGTCGGTCTCCTCGTAGGCCATGCGTTCCAGGTTGTAGTGATGCTTTTTCAGCAGGTTCACTAAATAAGTGGGCGTGCCCGTCTCGAACCAGTAGCTGCCGAACTGTTTTCGGTCAAAGGCATTGAGCAGGCTGAAAGGGTTGTAGATGCCGATGGAGTTGGGGGTGAAGTGGTAACCGTCGTAATACTCCTTCAGCTTGTCGCAGAATTTGTCATACGTCATGCCTTGGGCTTCGGCAAATGCGTGTAATTCGTCTTCCAGATACTCATGCAGTTCCCGGTTGCTGATGCCGCATATGTCGATATACTTATCCCACATCGAAATGTCGTTCAGGTTGTTCAGGTCGCTGAACACGCTTACCTTTCCGAACTTGGTGACGCCCGTCAGTATGGCAAACTGGATGCAGCCGTCCATCGTTTTCAGTACGCCGTAGAAAGGTTTCAGCGTTTCGCGGAACTCCTTTTGCAATGCCTCGTTGCCGATGGCTTGCAGCATGGGCTTGTCGTATTCGTCTACAAGGATGGCCACCATCTGTCCCGTCCGTTCGTAGGCACGCTTCACGATGCCGGCAAAGCGCAGGCTGAGGGACTTCTCCCACGGTTCGGAATCGTAAATCTGTTCCCAGTCGGACAACGCGGCATTCAGGATTTTATCCAAGCTGTCCGGTGTGTCGTACTTTCCGATATTCAGGTCCAAGTGCAGTACAGGACGCTTCACCCAATCCTTTTCCAGTTTCTCTATGGCCAGTCCCTCGAAAAGTTCCTTCTTTCCCAGAAAGTAGGCTTCGAGCGTGGAGATGAGCAGGCTTTTGCCGAAACGGCGGGGACGGCTCAGGAAATAGTAGCTGCCCGTCTTCACCATCTTATATGCCAAGGCGGTCTTGTCCACATAGAAATAGCCGCCTTTGCGCAGCTTCTCGAAGTTCTGGATGCCGATGGGATAAATATTTTCGCTCATGATGACTGTATATTTTATAGATTTCTACAAAAGTAACTTCTTTATAAGAACAAAACAAGCGAAAGTTGCGATTTTCACTACTCCTTGTCGGATAAAAAACTTATCTTTGCGATTGAAACAATCTCTTGTTAATGATATGAAATACACATCATACTCTTATCCTTCGGGCAGGGCGGAAGTGGCTGCATTTGTTGTAACCGGCGGAGTGACGGAATACCATGTGATGATACATGCCACCGACCCGAAACAGACCTATCGCGAGCAGATGAATGCCGTGCTGGATGCGTATGCCGCTTTACTGAAAAACGAACTGTCTGGAGCCGTGGCGGTTTTTAAAAGATACTTCCTGAGTGATGCCGCCAACCAGGCGGAACTGTTGCTTGCCGCTACGGCGGAAAGCTCCGATTGCGCGCTGTCTGTGGTGGAACAGCCTCCGCTGGATGGTACCAAGATTGCTTTGTGGGCCTATCTGCAGACCGATGTGCAGACACGAGTGCTGCCCAACGGACTGTATGAAGTGAAACACGGTGCTTACCGCCAGCTCTGGATGGGAGGCAGTTTCAACCGTGCCGCCAATTCGGAATACCAGATGCGTCTTTTGCTCAACGACTATGCCATGCAACTGATGGAAGAGGGGTGTACCTTGGCCGACAATTGCCTGCGTACCTGGATATTTGTGCAGAATGTGGATTGCAATTATGCCGGTGTAGTCAAGGCACGTAATGAGATGTTCGTCACCCAGAACCTGACGGAGCATACGCACTACATTGCTAGTACCGGCATCGGCGGGCGTCATGCCGACCCCAAGGCACTGGTGATGCTTGACGCTTTTGCCGTAGCGGGATTAAAGCCCGGACAAATCAAATATCTCTATGCCCGCACACACTTGAATCCCACTTACGAGTATGGGGTCAGCTTTGAGCGGGGAACGGCGGTGGATTACGACGACCGCCGACAAGTGCTCATTTCCGGTACGGCGAGTATCAACAACCGGGGGGAAGTGATGTATGCCGGAGATGTACGTCGTCAGACAGAACGGATGTGGGAGAATGTGGAAGCTCTGCTGAAAGAGGCTGACTGCGGCTTTGGAGATGTGGGGCATATCATTGTCTATCTGCGTGATATGGCGGACTATACCGTAGTAAAGGAGATGTTTGACGAACGCTTTCCCGATACGCCGAGAGTGATTACGCTGGCTCCTGTCTGTCGTCCGGGGTGGCTGGTGGAAATGGAGTGTATGGCGGTAAGGAAACTCTAATCTGTATAAGGATGAAAACACGTATCTTGTTTTTCTGTATCAGTTGCCTTCTTTGGGCAAGTTGTGGAGATTCCGGACAGAATTATGTGATTGAAGGAACGTTGCCGTCGTTGAAATACGACGGGGAATGGATATACCTCGTGCCGATGGAGAATGCGCCGGGGCGGGTGGATTCTGTAAAGATAACCAATGCCTCTTTTTCTTTTTCCGGACAAGGGGAGGAGATGAGGGTGTTGCGTCTGCGCCATCTGCTGCGTATCTACATCCAGGAACTGCTGGTGGTGACGGAGCCGGGAACCATACATGTGAAGGCCGACTCTGTCGGCTCGGTAACGGGCACTCCGCAAAATGATGCCCTTCAGAAATGGAAAGAGGGGAGGGAAAAGAAGCAAGAGGCTTACCATTTCATCCGGACGGGACTGCGGAATGCCACCGGAAAAGATTCACTGCATCTGATGCAGATACGTGACAGTTTGAGGATGCAGGAGCAGGAAACGAACTTTCTTTTCCTGAAAGAGCAGGGAAACAATACGTTGGGGGCATTCATGCGGAAGATGGTGCGTGGCTCCTTGACAGAAGAACAACAAAAACTGTTGGATGAAAGCTTGCAGAAGGAAATACATTGAATGGGGAGCGGCAGGAATCGGTGCTTTGGCGTTGTTCCTTTTTTTCTTCCGGATATTGCCCTATCATCTGTTCCATCGGGAGCAGACACAGCTCTTTTTGCTTGCCACCGAACCATTGGCTGGGTATCTGCGGCATCCGGCGGCTCTGGCACGTCTGTCGGGAGATTTCCTCACTCAATTCTTTTATTACGAAGGGGGTGGTCCGGCCATAATGGCTGTCGTGCTGTTGCTTTGGGGAGTGGTGGTGTTTCGTTTGTTGGTTCCGTACATGGGACGTTGGGCCTGGATTCCTACGGTGTTGGCGGTGGCTTGGGAGGCAGGAAGGCAATGCGGATTGAGTTATCCGCTTTCCGGCACAATCGCTTTAACCGGTATCGGAGGTGTTTTGTTGTTGTGTCGTAGCTGCATGCGATGTTCGTGGAAGTCGGGCTTACCGGTAAGCATATTGGCGGTATTGTCCGGCTATTGGCTGTTTGGCTGTGGCGATTGGTCGTCACGATGGTACAATATGCCCGATTTAGGGCGGGAATATCTTTTGGCCTTGGATTCGGAAATGTATTTCGGCCGTTCGGAAAAAGTACGGCAACTGTTGGCGGAGGGTGAATACCGCTCTCCGTTCACTGCCTATTATTATAATTTGCTGAATGCACAGCAGAACCGACTTCCCGACCGGCTGATGGATGGTTATCAACCGGCTTCGCAAGGGCTGTTTCTGCCCGTGGCTCCCCATTCTACCTACCTCACTATTTATGCAGCCAATGAAGTCTGGTTTGCGTTGGGAGATATGACGATGGCTGAACATGCTGCCATTCTGGGAATGATTTTTTCTCCGCATCATACCGGAGCAAGAGCTGTCAAGCGTTTGGCGGAAATCAACCTGGTGAACGGTGATGAGGCGGCGGCTATGAAATATCTTCGTCTCCTGCAAAAGACAATGTGTTACCGTGATTGGGCAGAACGACGTATTCCTGGAAAACAGACGGCCGAAGTCTGCCAATGGCTGGAACGGAAGCGGTTGTTGTTGCCTGCAACGGATACTTTGCGTTCTTCTGCCGACATTCCGCTTTCACTTCGTCATCTGTTACGTAATAATCCTGATAATACGTTGGCATGCGATTACCTTCTCTGTTTTGATTTGCTGAATAAGGATATTGGGGCTTTCGCCGGAGATTATCGGGAGTTTGCTGCAAAGAAGTTTCCTTCCAGATTGTATGCCGAAGGTTTACTTATCTATCTTGCCGGGAAAAAGGCTTCGTTGGATGAAGTGGAAAAATGGAATATACCGCCTCAAGTATTGGATGAATTTGGCGATTATACCCGACTGTACGAGGCGAATGGTGGTAATGGTGCCCCTTTGCAAGCCAAATACGGAAAAACATATTGGTTTTATTTCCACTATGCTACGATGAAAAAGGGGAAGTGATTTATGATGAACATAGATATGAAATATATACAAGTTGTTGTGGGGCTGTTACTGTGCTACTGCCTATATGGTTGTAATCCCCGTCCGGAGTCTGTACAGCCTGCAGACCGGTTATTGGTGCTCTATCCGGAATATCAGGATGTAACCATTCCCTACAATGTGGCTCCTTTGAATTTCCTTGTGCGGAATGAAGGGGTGGATGCGGTGTGCGTGAGTGTAAAGGGAGCATCGGACAGCTTGCAGATAAACGCGCGCGGTAGCAAGGCGGTGTTCCCCTTGAAAGCCTGGCGTGCATTGTTGGAAGCGGAGAAGGGACACGTTTTGGAAGTGACTGTTACTGCCCGTACCAACGGCCGCTGGCTGCGCCATCCTTCCTTTGCATGGCAGGTGGTGGCGGACAAGCTTGACGCTTATGTCAGTTACCGCCTGATAGAGCCTGGTTATGAAGTATGGAATGCCTTGCAGATACGTGAACGTTGCGTTGAGAATTTCGAAGAGCGTATTTTGGCAGATAACAGCCGGACAGAGGGCAAATGCATGAACTGCCATGTGCACGGAGGAAATAGTGGCAACCTTTCGATGTTCCATCTTCGGGGCGAGGGAGGAGGAACTGTCCTGAACCGTGACGGCAAGCTCCGTAAACTTGCATTGAAGAATGAACAGATGGTATCTGCTGCTGTCTACGGTGATTTTCATCCCGGTGGGCGGTATGGCGTGTTCTCGTCCAATGTGATTATCCCTATGTTCCATACGGAAAGTAACCGCCGTCTGGAAGTCTATGACACTGTTTCCGATTTGGCTGTCGCCGATTTTGACGGGAACCGGATGATTCTATCTCCGCTCACGGCAGATTCCACCGTACTGGAAACTTTTCCCACATTCTCTGCCGATGGGAAATGGATATATTACTGCTCAGCTCCGACTGTGCCATTGCCGGACAGCGTACAGCAATTACGCTATTCGCTTTGCCGCATTGCGTTCGATGCCGATCACGGCACCTGGGGCGACCGCGTGGATACCCTTTGGAATGCCCGGCTGGAGAAAGGATCCGTGTGTCATCCGAAAGCCTCACCGGACGGACGCTACCTGCTCTATACCGTTGCCGATTATGGAACATTCCCCATCTGGCACCGGGAGACGGAGTTGCAGCTGATGGATTTGCGGACGGGTACTGTAGACTCCCTGCCAATGGTCAACTCCAACCGTTCGGACACTTATCACAGTTGGTCGTCAGGCAGCCGTTGGTTTGCCTTTGCCAGCAAGCGGGGCGACGGGCAGTACGGGCGGGTTTATTTTGCCTATCTGGATGCCGAGGGGAAGGCGCATAAGCCTTTTGTGCTACCTCAGTCCGACCCTGAAAAAGACGATCTGACATTGAAATCCTACAATATCCCCGATTTGTCGGCCACTCCCGTTCCTTTTGATGCTTCTTCCATCAAGCGGATAAACCGGCAACTGAAGGCAGAGGAATTCAAATGACAAAATATTCAATGTGACAAATGGTAAATTGTAAAATAGTAAATGATTCTATGTATATATTTCTGAAAAAGACTTGGAAGATAGGGGTGTCGATACTTTTCGGCATAGTGGTGCTTCTCTTCTGGGGAAACGTATATCCGGCCCATCTCTCCTATCAGGAACAGTTTCAGCTTTTCTTGTTCGATGCTGATTACTTTTGGGAACGGATGGCTGTTCCAGGCGGACTGGCTGATTATATAGCCGAATATCTGACACAGTTTTATTATCACGTGTGGGCAGGTGCCAGTATCCTGGCTTTTTTGTACGTGTTGTTGCAACGGTTGGTTTGGAAACTGGCGAAGGAGCAGGGTGCGGCTGATGTGTATTATCCGCTGAGTTTTCTGCCCATCATTGTCTTGTGGCATTTCATGGGTGATGAAAATGCGATGCTGTCATTGGTGGTGGCTCTGCTGTTAGCATTGTCTGCATCCTGCTGGTATGCGGATTTGAAGGGGAAGTGGCAGCGTGTCGCGTACATTCTGATAGTCCTTCCGCTGCTTTACTGGACAGCGGGTGCGGCACACTTCATCTTTATGGGCTGGGTGATTGTACGCGAGTTCCGGTTGAATCTTAAAGGTAAGAATTTCTGGGGTGGTGTCGGAGTGTTCTGGGGTGTAGGATTGTGGGGTATCGGCTGTCCGCTATTGGCAAGCATGTGGGTGCAATTCCCCATTTACCGTCTGATGGGCGGTATAGGATATTACCGTTTCCCGGCAGTGATTCCTTGGATAGAGATAGGGCTTGCCGTATTGCTGGTTGTCCTTCCCTTCTTGCTGGCAGCTTTGCCCGCTTTGAAGAAGAAGCCGGTGTTTTATGGAGTTCTGCAAGTGGTGGCGGTAACATTGTTCGGCTATTACTACGTGGCGGCCGGTTGCGATGTGGATAAAGAGGAGGCGATGGAGTATGATCGGCTGGTACGTAATAAACAATGGCAGGAGATTATAGAAAAGGCAGAAGAGAAGTCACCGGTTTCACCTTTCGGCGTGACCTGCCTGAATCTTGCTTTGGGAAAGACCGGACAGATGGGCGACCGCATGTTCGAGTTTTATCAGAACGGGACGAAAGGGCTGCTACCGGAGTTCCAGCGTGACTTTACTTCGCCGTTGCCCACCAGCGAGGCATATTATCATCTGGGAATGATAAATACGGCACAACGCTTCACTTTCGAAGCGATGGAGTCGATTCCCAACTTCAATAAAAGCAGTCGTTGCTTCAAACGGCTGGCCGAAACCAATTTGATTAACGGGCAATATGAGGTGGCCGCCAAATACCTGCGGGCACTGAGAAAGACCCTTTTCTATAAGGATTGGGCGGAGGAGGCTATGACTTATCTGTATGATGAAGAAAAAATAAATGCCCATAAAGAATGGGGCTGGCTGAGGCAGATACGTTATACGGAGGATTTTTTGTTCAGCGACCGGGAGATGGACATCATGCTGGGGTTACTGTATCAACATGACCACCGGAACCGGATGGCATTCGAGTATATGCTGGCATACGTCTTGCAACAGCGTGATTTGGAACGTTTCATGAAGTATTATCCGCTGGGCAAGCATGCCGGTTACGACCATATTCCCCGCAGCTATCAGGAGGCGTTGGTATATGTATGGACACAGACGCACAAGAACTTTCAGGGTATGCCGTGGAGCATTTCGCCCCAAGTGGTGCGGGATGTAACGGAATTTGCGCGGATATATACCTCGCAGCAGAATGCCCGGCAGATGTTGGAGGCGCGTTTCGGCAGTACATACTGGAATTATTTGCTACTAAGAAAGTAAGATGAAAAAGATGAAGAATATAGCTGTTTGCATTATGGCTGCATGGTGGTTTGCCGCTTGTAGCAATCCGGTGACTTCTCCGGAGAAGGTGGATGAATGGCCGGATATCTATCCCGACTATATCGGTGTGACCATTCCTGCAACCATTGCTCCCATGAATTTCAACTGTATCGGTGGAGCGTATGAACGCGTGGATGTGACTGTGACCGGAGGAAAGTCCGGAGAAATGCATGTTAATGATAAAATAGTATCATTCCCGCAAAAGGAATGGCGGAAACTTTTGGAAGAAAACAAGGGAGACAGCCTTTTGTTTACGGTGTGTGTCCGGAAAGACGGCGAGTGGAAACAGTACCGCTCTTTTCCCATGTATGTCAGTCCGTATCCGATAGACTATGGGGTGGTATACCGCAAGCTGGCCCCCGGATATGAAGTTTATAGCAAGATGGGCATTTATGAGCGCGACCTTTCTTCGTTCGAGGAGCGTCCCTTGCTGGAGAATACCATGGTGCCGGGCATGTGCCTGAATTGTCATGCTTTCAACAAAACCGACCCGGACTATCTGAGCCTGCATATCCGTGGAAAGAACGGAGGGACCTTGATGCAGATAGACGGGAAACGCGAAATGCTGGATACGAAAACGGATTCCACTCTCTCTGCGGGGGTGTACCCTTATTGGCATCCAAGCGGTAAGTATATTGCCTATTCCGTCAACAATACGCGCCAGTCTTTCCATGCAGTGAAGGACGAGCGCGTGGAGGTGCTCGACCTGGAATCGGATGTGTTGGTTTACCATCCCGAAACACATGAATTGTTGCTCTCTCCCTTGCTTCAGAAGAAGGAGGTCTTCGAGACTTTTCCCGTATTCTCACCGGACGGGCGCAAACTGTACTTCTGTGCTGCAGAAGCCAAGCCGATACCGGCGGAGTATAAGGAAATACGTTACAGTTTGTGCAGTATGGATTTCAATCCGGAAGAGGGAACATTCGGCGAAAAGATAGATACGCTGGTCAATGCGGCAGCTATGAAGAAAAGCATCTCCTTCCCGAGACCCTCGTACGACGGCAGGTATATCATGTTTACATTGTCCGATTATGGTAACTTCTCAATCTGGCACAAGGAAGCCGATTTGTGGTTGCTCGATTTGCATGATGGCGGTATGCGCCCTATAAATGAGGTGAACAGCGATGATACGGAAAGTTTCCATAACTGGAGCAGTAACTCCCGATGGTTTGTGTTCAGTAGCCGCAGGGGAGATGGGCTTTATACCCGTTTGTATCTGGCCGGTTTGGATGAGAATGGGGTGGTGGGCAAGCCTTTCCTGCTTCCTCAGGAAAATCCGTGGGAGTATTACGACCGCCTGGTTTACTCGTACAATGTTCCCGATTTTACAAACGAACCGGTGAAACTGGAACGTCGGAAAGTGGAACGGGGAATTGCCTCGAAGAAGCGTGTCCCGGTTAAAGTCAGATGATGTGTTTTTTCATATTCTGCTTTTTAATACAGTAAAGGGATAAAATTGTATCATTTTCCCTTGGTGCAATCGGCTATCTTTGTACCGCAAATCAATGTATACTGATAATACTGGATTGAAAAACATGGATATGAAAAAACAGAAATTTGTTATGATGATTCTGGCGGCAAGTCTGTTGACCGCCTGCGGTTCTTCCAGAAAAGAACAGAGTGTGAATGAAGTGACTGCTGCTGCACGTACGCAGGAAACGGAGAACTTGCTGGCTAACCTGAAGAAAATTCCTTCCGGAGGTATCATGTTCGGCCATCATGATGATACGGTATATGGTATCGGCTGGGAAGGTGAGGAAGGGCGTTCGGATGTGAAGAGCGTGTGTGGCGACTATCCGGCTGTCATCAGCTTTGATTTGGGGGAGCTGGAACTTGGAAATGCAGCCAATCTGGATAAGGTTCCTTTCGATAAAATCAGAAAAGAGATAATCAATCAGTATCAGCGGGGCGGGATGGTTTCGCTCAGCTGGCATGCGCGTAATCCCAAGACGGGTGGTGATGCCTGGGACGTATCGGATACGACGGTGGTGAAGTCCATCCTGCCCGGAGGTGAGAACCACCGGAAGTTTGCCGGTTGGTTGGGGGGAGTTGCCGACTTCCTTCATTCGCTGAAGACGGCGGACGGCGTGAAGATACCCGTACTTTTCCGTCCCTGGCACGAACACAGCGGCAGCTGGTTCTGGTGGGGTGAGAAGCTGTGTACCCCTGAGGAGTATAAGGCATTGTGGCACATGACGGTGGACAGCCTGCAGGCCAAAGGAGTGGATAATGTGCTTTATGCTTACTCTCCGGGTACGGAACCTAAAGATACCACGGAATACCTGAAGAAATATCCGGGTGACGGGTTGATAGACGTTATCGGTTTCGATACCTATCAGTTCGACCGGAATCACTATCTTGCCGGAATGGACAGGGCGCTTTCCATTATAGACAGTATAGGAAAAGCACATGATAAAGTGATTGCCGTGACCGAAACCGGTTACGAAGGAATTCCCGATGCAAAATGGTGGACTGGTACTTTGCTGCCTGTGCTGGAGAAGTATCCGCTTGCCTATGTGCTGGTGTGGCGCAATGCCCGTGAAAAGGTGACCCATTACTATGCCCCCTATCCGGGACAGGCATCTGCGGGAGATTTTGTGGAGTTTTATAACAATCCCAAGGCCCTGTTTGCTGCCGATGTAAATCTGTATCAATAAACAAACAACCTAATATAACAGACATGGAAGCTTTTAAAGAAAAGGTAGAGGGACTCTTTCGGAAACACGAAGAGTTGATAACGAGAAAGAATGTGGCTGTAGAAGACGGCAATGGCATATTCACACGCTATAAATATCCGGTAGTGACGGCAGCTCATACACCCGTATTCTGGCGGTATGATTTGGATGAGAAGTCCAATCCGTACCTAATGGAACGTATCGGTATGAATGCGGCCATGAACTCGGGTGCCATCAAATGGAACGGCAAGTACCTGTTGGTGGTGCGTGTGGAGGGCGCTGACCGCAAGTCGTTCTTTGCTATAGCCGAGAGCCCCAACGGCATTGATAATTTCCGTTTCTGGGATTATCCTGTCACCATGCCCGAAGACATGATTCCGGCAACGAATATATACGACATGCGCCTCACGGCTCATGAGGACGGATGGATTTACGGTATCTTCTGTGCCGAACGCCACGACGACAATGCGCCTGCCGGCGATTTGTCTTCGGCTACGGCTACGGCTGCCATTGCCCGCACCAAGGATTTGAAGAACTGGGAACGCCTGCCCGACCTGAAAACCAAGAGTCAGCAACGCAACGTGGTGCTGCACCCTGAGTTTGTAGACGGTAAGTATGCCCTTTATACCCGCCCGCAAGACGGCTTTATTGATGCCGGGAGCGGGGGCGGTATCGGCTGGGCATTGGTAGACGACATAACCCGTGCCGAAGTGAAGGAAGAGAAAATCATAGACCGGCGTTACTATCACACCATCAAGGAGGTGAAGAACGGTGAAGGTCCGCATCCCATCAAGACTCCGAAAGGCTGGTTGCATCTGGCTCACGGTGTCCGCGGTTGTGCCGCCGGGTTGCGTTATGTGCTCTATATGTACATGACTTCCTTGGAAGAGCCGACGAAGCTGATAGCCAGCCCCGGTGGTGCCTTTATGGTGCCCGAAGGTGAGGAGCGTATAGGTGACGTAAGCAATGTGCTTTTCACCAACGGCTGGATTGCCGACGAAGACGGAACGGTGTTCATCTATTACGCTTCTTCCGACACGCGGATGCATGTAGCCACTTCTACCATTGACAAGCTGGTGGACTATTGCATGAATACGCCTGCTGACGGCTTGTCTTCATCAGCTTCGGTAGAAACGCTGAAGAAGCTGATAGACAAGAACCTGAAGATAATGAAAAAATAAAAATACAACATACTATGGCAACTCTGAAAGAGAAAATCGGTTATGGTTTCGGGGATATGTCTTCCTCTATGTTCTGGAAAATATTCTCCTATTATCTGCCGTTCTTCTATTCGAATATTTTTGGTCTGAGCTTGGCTGATGCGGGATTGCTGATGCTGGTGACACGTATTTGGGATGCTGTGTCCGACCCGATGATGGGAGTCATTGCAGACCGTACTCATACGCGTTGGGGTAAGTATCGTCCTTATCTGCTGTGGATTGCAGCTCCTTTTGCCATCGCCGGGATGTTACTTTTTACAACGCCCGACATGGGGACGACGGGTAAGCTGATATGGGCTTATGTCACTTATATCCTGATGATGACGGTATATACGGCAATCAATGTTCCGTATGGTGCTATGTTGGGGGTGATGACTGATGATTCGAACACAAAAACGGTTTTCTCTTCCTACCGTATGTTCTTTGCATACGGGGGTAGTTTTATTGCTTTGGGAGCATGGGAGCCATTGTGCAATTGGTTTAAATCAATGGACTATGGCAATGCTTCCAGTTGGCAATATGCCATGGTATGCATTGCCACGCTCTGCTTTCTGGGCTTTCTGGTTTGCTTTGGCATGACGCGCGAGCATGTCAAGAGTGTGGCGTCCGAATCCATCGGCAAGGATGTGAAGTCGCTGGTGCGCAACTCGCCCTGGTGGATATTAAACGGTGCGGCATTGTTGTCGAATTTCTTCAATACGGTGCGTGGAGCTACTGCCGCCTATTTCTTCAAGGACTATATCAGTGCCAATGCATTCCTCGATTTTGGCCTCTTCAATCTCGTGTTGTATGCCGGCCTGTTCCTGATGGTAGGTGAAGTGTGCAACATGGCCGGTGTGGCATTGGCTGTGCCTCTGTCCGTGAAGTTCGGAAAGAAGTCCACCTATATCATTTCGCTCGTGTGCCTGGTAGTGTTCAGTGTGCTCTTCTTTTTTGTGCCGAATAACGGACTGGGATGGTGGCTGATGATGATTTTCCAGGTGCTTATCTCCATTTGTACCGGTATCGTGTCTCCGCTTATTTGGAGTATGTATGCCGATGTGGCCGACTATGCCGAGCAGAAAGACGGTACGTCCTCTACAGGGCTGATATTTTCTTCCGGCTCTATGGCGCAGAAGTTTGGCGGTGCATTTGCAGGCTGGGCAGTAATGGCACTGCTGGCATGCTTCGGTTACAACACCGCTGAGAATGCTGTGCAGACGCCCGAAGCGCTGGATGGTTTGAAGTATCTGATGAGCTTTATTCCTGCTGCGATAGCCGCACTTTCCATCGTTGTCGTATTCATCTATCCATTGAATAAGACGCGTATGGCAGCCATCAATGCAGACCTGAAAGAGCGCCGTGAGAACCTTCAGCAGAATAACTCATAACTTATAACTCATAACTCAAAAACTTGTGGATATCAAGAAGATGAAACAGGAGATGGAGGAGGAGCTGGTTTCCAATATCCTCCCCTTCTGGATAAACAAAATGACGGATGAAGTGAACGGCGGTTTCTACGGCCGTATCACGGGCTGGGAGGAGGTGAAGCCCGAAGCAGAAAAGGGGGCAATCCTGAACGCCCGCATCTTGTGGACCTTCTCGGCTGCATACCGCTTGCTGAAGAGACCGGAGTATCTGGAAACGGCTACGCGTGCCAAACGTACTCTTGTCGACCGTTTCTATGACAATGAATTTGGCGGAGTTTACTGGTCTCTCGACTATAAAGGTAATCCGCTCGATACCAAGAAGCAGATTTATGCTTTGGGGTTCGCCATCTACGGGCTGAGTGAATATGCCCGCGCCACGGGCGATGATGAAGCGCTGGCATATGCCATCCGCTTGTTCGAGACTATTGAAGAACATAGTTTCGACCCCGTGAAGAACGGTTATTGCGAAGCCTTGACCCGCGAATGGGGAGAAATAGCCGACATGCGCCTTAGCGCCAAAGATGAGAACGAGCGCAAGACGATGAATACCCATCTGCATATTCTGGAACCTTATACCAATCTTTTCCGGATATGGAAGGATGCCCGTCTGGAGAAGCAGCTCCGCAATTTGACAGCTCTTTTCACTGAACGGATTCTGAATATCAAAACCGGTCATCTGGAGCTGTTCTTCAATGATGATTGGGTAAGCAAGTACCGTATTGTCTCCTACGGTCACGACATTGAAGCTTCCTGGTTGATACACGAGGCGGCTCTGGTCTTGGGAGATAAGGACCTCCTCGAGAAAGTGGAACCGCTCGTAGAGTACATTGCCGCTGCTGCCGATGAAGGTTTGACGCCCGACGGAAGCATGATATACGAGGCTTTTCCGGATAAGGGAGAGACTGATACCGACCGCCACTGGTGGGTGCAGGCTGAGAACGTTGTGGGGCATGTCAACCTCTACCAGCACTTTGATGACGAAGTAGCCATGCAGAAGGCTCTCCGATGCTGGGACTTCATCAAGCAGCATCTGGTAGACTACGAGCACGGAGAATGGCATTGGAGTGTGCGTGCCGACGGCACGGTGAACACTGATGATGACAAGGCGGGGTTCTGGAAATGTCCGTATCACAACGGACGCATGTGCATGGAGATTATTGAACGTTTTTCATAGTTTTTTATTAGAAAAGAAATGAATAGATTAATGGTTTGGGGGATTCTTGTCTGGATGGGGATTGCGTTGAATGCGCAATCCCTTTATCCGGACTTCAGCAAGCTGAACTTCGGGTGCGACGGAAACAGCATCACCGCAGGTGAGCAATGGTCTAAGACTGTAGTGGATAAGCTCGGATTCGCCACACATCACAACGTGGCGGTCGGTTCTGCTACATGGGCATGCCACCCCGACACTCAGGATTATGGCTGCGAAGGCTTTGCCGGCATCTCCGGCGGTTGGCAGGCAACAGAGGATAGGCATGAGTTGCAGATGCGGCACAACAACGTATCGAAGGTACATATCCAGAAGTTCATAGCTGAGGTGGAAAGTGGCGCTTACCCTGCGCCCGATGTCTTTGTGTTCTCTATGGGAACGAACGACCGTAACCTGGGTAGTGCTGAAGAGGCCCTTAAGGGGAAGACACTCGACGAAGTGGATGTCAGTACTATGGCGGGCGGTGCCCGTTGGGCCATTCAGACCATTTTGGAGCATTATCCTCAGTGCCGTGTATTTGTGTGCACGCCGATTCAGACAGGCAACCCCGAACACAATGCACTGAATCTGCAGAAGATTGCCATTCTGCGTGAGTTGTGCCGGGCGCTTTCCGTGCAGTTGATAGATTGTTACTCCAATTGCGGCATTACCGAAAAGTTTGAGCAGTCTTCCGGTAGCGGACGCTATCTGCGCGACGGATTGCATCCCGACAAGCCGGGGCAGGAGTTGATGGGCCGTTACATAGCAAAGGAGATACGGAATAACTTCTTTTAGTCTTGTTCTGCATTCCAGTTGGAACAACTTATCATTAAGGGGATGTGTCAAAACACCAAAAATATGAAAATCACCCCTGTCACAGATATTAAGAAACCTAAGTCACCAGTGTCCCGTTAAACTTTCGTTTATGTCATTTTTGAGAAAATAAAAATCAGAACTCTTTGATATTGAAGAAAGCACAATTTCTATGAGATGAGTATTTTTAACGGAACACTAGTGAACATAAGGTGATTGAATAAGAGAGGGGTGAATCATAAATGTCATATTATGATACACTTTCATCAATCGGTAGTAAGATATTATCCTGAAATCAATACTCTACCTTGTAATCTTTAGGAAGATTTTCCCCTTTCCATGCCTTCTTGGTAGTCCAGTCGGCAGGTACATCTGTCCAGAAAGGATTGTCAGCGGGCAAGCCTAATGGTAAGAAACTTAAGGTAGCCATATAGAGGCTTCCGGTAGAGGTGTATCCGTCAGCGGCTTCCGGCTGATGTCCGTTGAAACCGAGAACCAGCCAACCGTTTTTGTCAAAATTCTGGTTTCCTTCGTACATATTGCGATGTACGGCGGTCAGCGCACAACGTACTTGTGCGGGAGTGAGATGTGTCGGCAGTTTTTCACGCAATGCAACATCAGCTAAGGACTGGAAAGCGGCGGTGCGGTAAGTTACGGAACGGCCGAAAGCCGGATAAGTTCCGTCCAGTCCTATGATACGTTCACAAAATTCGGAGTGGCGGATCATGCGTTGAAGTGCTTCATCCACCTCCTTCTGAGTGGCTCTCTTCTTGGCAGCCAATGTCTCCAGCATGGCTACATACATGGGATTCAATACGTAAGCATTGTAATAGTCCATGCTGAATTTGGGTCCGTCGCTGTACCATCCGTCACCCACGTACCATTCCCTTATCTTGTTTTTGGCTATTTTCAGGCGGAAAGGATCACATTCACCTCCTGCCCAGTTGATGAATGATTCGTTCAGGCCGGTAAAAATCAGCCAGTTGTTGTATGCACCCGTCCGGTTGCGTAGGGCTTTCAATGATTCTATATAGCGTTGTTTGGTTGTGTTGTCCAGCGGTTCCCATAGGGCTTTTGGGGCACGCAGAAAAGCATGCACCAAGTAGGCGGCATCCACAATGGGCTGCGGCTGCTTGGTGAAGTTCAGTTTGTCGGGAGAAGTTGGGTCAACTGCATTCTTCAGCCCTTTCAGTACTTCCTCACGCATTTGTTTACGGAGCTTTCCTTCTTCTGTGTCATCATCGGGTAGTGCTAACCATGGAGCTACACCGGCCAATGTACGGCCTACAGCTTCCAAGTGGGTCACTTCATCATAACCTCTCGGATTTCCGCTCCGGGATTCTATCGGCATATTCTGGCGCAAAGTCCCCTCTGCCAGGTTATGGATGACGGGGTAGGATATTTTCCACATCAACTTTACCCATGTGGCACGGTCTTCGGCACCGGTGGTTACCTGATGCTCTTTGGTTGCTTTGTCTTTCTTGCTTTTGGCCTGCAAGGAAGAGGTGGGCAATGTCATTACTGCTATTAATAGTAAAATGAAATAATGTAATCGTTGCATGTTTTCTTTATTATAACGGTTAATGTATCATTGGGACATTCAAAATTAGAAGGAATCCTTTATATGGAATCTATATACTCCCACCGATCTCTTGTTAATGTCATATTTTTTATGGAAGAGAGAATGGTGGGAGTAGGGAAAAAATGATTTAGATTGCTGAGATTAGATTAGAATAGTGGTTCGTTGTTCAATATTTTGTTGTAGCGATGCAGAGCTTCTATGAAATAATAGTCCGCATACGTCAGGGGTACGTCAAGTTCACTACCGTGAGGAATGGCACCCGTACTGTGCATCAGGATGAAGTTGGCATTCTCGCCCAACTTGGCACGATAGGCGGTGCTGCCCAAGGAGTGTAGAATCTGCTTGGCACCTTCCAAATACTTCTTGCTTTTGGCACCCTTCACGTAAGTGCTCAACTCCAGCAGTGCAGAGGCTGTGCAGGCTGCGGCAGAAGCGTCGCGATAAAGAATGGGCGTAATGCTTGCTCTGGAACGTACACCGGGCACATAGCCCTCTTCCCAAGCATTGAAGTCCCACCATGCTACCTTGTCGCTGGGCAGATTAGGATGGTTCAGGTAGTAGTCAGCCATGCCTTGGGCGGTTTTTAGGAAACGCTTGTCGCCCGTCTCACGGTAACACAAAGTGAATCCGTAGATACCCCATGACTGGCCTCTGGACCAGCAAGAGTTGTCGGAATAGCCCTGCGAGGTCTCGCCCTTGATGGGAGCACCCGTTTCTTTGTCGTAATAGATGATGTGGAAGTGACTGTAGTCTTTGCGTATCTGGTTCTTCATCACCTTTTCGGCGTGCGAGATAGCTATGTTCTTGTATTCGTCGTCACCGGTCACCTTGCTGGCATGGAACAGCAGTTCCAGATTCATCATGTTGTCGATAATGACGGGAAAATCATATACCTTGTCGCCATGCCAGGAACGGAAGCCGTTCCAAGACTGGATGACACCTGCTTTGGGACGGAAGCGGGTACAGAGAGACTTGGCCGATTCGGTCAGAATATCCTCGTAACCCTCTTTTGGTGCGAAGCGGTTGGCGTTGCCATAACTGCAATACATCATGAAGCCGATATCATGATTGTCAGTGAATGTCTTGCAAGGTTCCATATACTTGGTATAAACCAGTGCGGAGTCTTGCAGAGCCTTGTCGCCAAGAAAATCGGAGATGTACCACAAAGTGCCGGGGAAGAATCCGGCAGTCCACAGATAGATGCTGCCTTTGGATACTGTACCGTCCTTGCGCATACTGTGGGGCATGATTCCCTTGTTTTCTTTGCCTTGTGCAGGAGTCTTCATCATCAGGTGATACTGCTTGGCGGCAAATTCCATGTTTTCTTGAATGAATGACTTCTCGGCTTCTGTTTTCTGGCTGAAAGCCGGAAAACAAAGAAGCAGAGAGAGAGAGGTTGTAATAAGTTTACTTTTCATAAATGAATTATCGATAAATAAAGTTTTATGGTCAGGATATAAACATTTGCTAAATCTATCTCAAGAGGTTACCAACCGGGGTTCTGTTCGCCCAACTCAGAATTGCGTTCGAACTCCACAGCCGGAATGGGGAACAGATAATCACGGTCAACGAATTCACGCTTAAAGATGAATTTACCCAAAATATCGTCATATTCGTAATTCAGTTTCTCCTTGGCAAGTCCCCAACGTCTAAGGTCGCTGAAACGATGGCCTTCGCAAGCCAGTTCTATAGCTCTCTCGTGCATGATGCGCTCAAACACTTCTTCCTTGCTGTGAGCTTCTAGCCAAGCGGCACCGCTGTTCAAGGCAGGCATGTTGGTGGACGGGCGTTGGCGTACCTGATTAATCAGGGCAACAGCCTCATCTTGCTGGTCGACCGCGTTGTAGCACTCGGCAAGCATCAGCAATACATCAGCATAGCGGATAAGCGGGAAGTCCACCGGTGAACTGCTACGCTCAAGTAAAATGCCGTCCATATCACCTTCCGGCACAAACTTGCGCCAATAATAATTATTGTGGTTTTGATTGTCGCGCAAGAAACCGTTGGCTTCGTTCACACCTGTAGCCAGCACATATTCCATCTCCTTAGGAGTAAATCCGTTGCAACCCAAGAAGTGAGCATATGGAGTAATCAATGTCTGTTCCATACGTGGGTCGCGGTTCTTGTAGATGGCGCGGATTTTGTCCCTGTCTGCCGGATAAGATTCAACGCTCTTCTTGTCTGTGCTCAACTTCGCCTCAAAGATGCTCTTTTGCAATGCTCTGTCACCATAGAAACCCGGATAAATCTCATCCCAGCTGAAGGGGCGGCCGTCTTTGTATTCGTACATATCGGCTAAGATGTCGGTAGGCATATTGTTGTTCCAGCAACCGCCGAAAGCGGCACGACTGCCCAAGCGGAGGCAGTAAGCCAAACCATATTCATTGTCGGCACCATTCACACATTGAATGCTGAAAATCATTTCGGCAGACTGGTCGGCTTCCAGCGTAAAGAGGTCGGGATAGCTATCGTTCAGGCGATAGCCGTAGTCACGTCCTTGAGGATCTTTTACGATTTCCTCAAAGTCAGCCTTGGCACCGGCAAAGTCCTTCGTATAAAGTTTCACCTTACCGCGCAGAGCCACGGCAGCACCACGCGTGGCGCGTCCATAGTCAGAGCTTCCCCATTTCACGGGCAATACATTCACTGCCTCATCCAAATCGTCCAAGATGAATTTCTTGGTCTCTTCGGCTGTAGTACGGGGCTTCTTCATATTCATAAACTCCTGATCTACCACAGTTGTCTCGTCATAAAGGGGCACACCACCGTAGAAGTCGAGCAAATGGAAGTAGTGGAGAGCGCGCATAAACTTGGCCTCAGCCTTATAGAGCGCTTTCTTCTCATCGCTGGTATTTACCTTGTCAATATTCTGCAACAGTAAATTGGCACGGAAAATTCCATTATAAGAACTTTGCCATTTGCTTGTGATATAGGCGGTACGGTCATTATGAGTTCCTTTGATAATGGCAGGCATCTGCCAGTTGTTGTAATCCATGGCAATTTCGCCCAGTGCATCCAAGTTGTAGTAAGCGCCGAAAGTATTTTCGTTCCGCAAGGTTTCGTACATAGCCACCATACCTTGGTATGCGTGTTCTTCGGTTTGCCAAAAGGTTCCGGAACTCGTTTTGTCATGCGGAAATTGATCCAAGTCGTAGCAGCTGCTCATCAGCCCGGCTGCTGCCAGAAGTAATATATATTTTTTCATGATGTTATTGTTGTTTGTTTAGAATGAAACGTTAAGTCCGAAGGAAGCCTGACGGATGGCAGGATAAGTCAAACCGCTTGTCTCGGGGTCCATACCTACATAATTGCTGAAAGTGAAGAAGTTCTCTAAGCTACAGAACAGACGTACACGGTTCATCGCAGCTGCGTTTGTCCACTTCTTTGGCAAGGTATATCCCATCTGGATATTCTTTATCTTCAAGTAAGATTTGTCTGTTTCCCACATATCGCTGGCACGGGTGTTACGACTGTCGTTAATAAGAAAACGGGGATACTTGGCAGGCGTGTTACGTCCTTCATACCAACGTCCGTCCGCCACTTCCTTACCGATTTGGTAAGCACTGGCCGGAAGATTGGAGGAGTGCATAGATTGGTATTGCACTTTATAGCTGCCTGTACCGGACATCAGCATAGAGAAGTCGAATCCTTTGTATTCGAAGCCCAAATTGATACCGAAGTACAGGCGGGGCTTGTTTCCGTGACCTCTCACTACGCGATCATTATCGTCGAAAACACCGTCATGGTTGGTATCTTTATAGAGTACGTCACCCAATTCCGGACGTTTGTATTGGGTGAAAGGATTTACTTTATTTCCATCTTTATCTACTGAATTAGTGGCAAGCCATTCTACATAATCCAAGTCATTCTGAGTTTCGATGATGCGGTCAATCAGCAGTACGTATTCCGACCAGATGGGTAATCCTTCCTTTAGGATAGTGTTTCCGTTATAACTCGGTTCGTTACCTTTGTACTTGGTCACTTTGTTCTCAACGAAAGTAAAGTTCGTACCAATGTTGTAGTGGAAATCATTGATTTGGTCGTTCCAGTTCAGCGTCAATTCGAAGCCGTTGTTACGCACCTTGGCACTGTTCTGACGGGGAACTTTGGCATTACCGTGTACCAACGGAGCGGGCAAGTCAATCAAGATGTCCTTGGTGTTCTTGATGAAATATTCCACGCTACCGGACAAGCGGTTGTTCAGTGTGGCAAAGTCAACGGCAAAGTTGGTAACGGCTGTACTTTCCCAAGTCAGGGCAGCATTGGCAATGGAGCTGATATAGAGCCCCGTTTGAGCTACATTGCCCAAAGCATACTTTAAGTCGTTGTAGTTGGAGATAGACATATAGTTGGCAGAATAAGGGTCATCTCCCAAATAGTTGTTGCCCAGTTCACCGTAAGACATACGGAACTTCAAGGCATCCAGCCAGATACGGGTTTTCTCCATAAACTTTTCCTGGTCGATGCGCCATGCAGCCGAGAAGGAGGGGAAGTAACCCCAGCGGTTACCTTTCAAGAAACGTGAAGAACCGTCGGCGCGTATATTCATCTCCAACAGATATTTGTTGTCCCAACCCAAGTTGATGCGGCCGAAGTAGGAACGCATGGTCCATTCATTCTGATTTCCGGATGTGTTCGGATCAGATGTGGCACCGTCGATTACATCAACGTTTCCATTTATCGGGTCTTTTCTGCTGGCATTTATCTTGCGGTCACGAGACATCTCCTGGCTGGCACCTACCATCACATTCAAATCCAGATGCTTGTCGAAGAACTTGTTATCGTAACGGACAACCCCATCCATGAACATACGTTCTTCCTTGCGGTTATAGTTGTTGATGGAGTGTCTGGTGGCATCTGCTCTGACTATGTTATCCTGGGCAAAGTTCCAAAGGTTGATGGGCTGGGTTCTCCATGAATTGAACTTGTCGGTAAATTCGTATGAGTAAGAGCCTTGGAGAGTCAAACCTTTAACGGGAGTCAAAGTTGCATTGAATGCGCTACGGAAGTTGCGCACCTCTTTGTTGCCTTTGTTGCGATAGAGATACATAAAAGGATTGTTGACCTGAATGTCCTCACCCAGAGCCTGTGCACCTCCGAAGCGACCGTCGGGATGGCGGAGCACTACTCCCGGTGAACTGGCGTCACTATAAGTAAAGATGTCTTTTATGTTGTCGGAAGCGATGTCGTTGTTGGAGAGATAACCGTTAAGCTTGGCACCCAACGTCAACCAGCTGGCCACCTTGGCCTCTACATTGGAACGGAAGCTGTACTTCTCGTAACCGGCATTTTCAATGATACCCGGATTCTTGAGATAACCGAATGAAGTGAAGAAGGAAATCTTGTCTGTGCCACCGCTCAACGAAAGGTTGTGATTGGTGGCCACGGCTGTCTGGAACACTTCGTCCGTCCAGTCCGTATTGGGATAAAGCAGAGGATTGCGGCCTTTGTCATTTCTCCAGGCATCAATGGTTTCTTGGTTGAACTGGGCATATTCTCCTCCACCGGAATTACGATGAGCCTCGTTTCTCAGTTCCATGTAATCGGCATAGTTGGTTACAGCCTCCACTGTCTTTCCGATGGATTCCAAAGAGACGTAACCAGTATAATCTACGGAAATCTTACCCTGCTTACCCTTCTTGGTAGTAATCAGGATTACACCGTTGGCAGCACGGCTACCGTAAATGGAAGCCGAAGCGGCGTCTTTCAGCACGGTCATGCTCTCCACGTCTTGCGGAGACACGGTATTGATGTTACTCTCCACACCGTCGATGATGATGAGCGGGGCCGAGTTGTTCAGCGAGCCTTGTCCGCGCACTAGGATACTGGCGTTGTCGTTGCCTGGTACGTTGCTGCTGGATGTCACGGAAACACCTGCCGCCATACCGGCCAAACCGGAAGATAAGTTGGTGACGGGGCGCTTCTCAGCAATATCCGCCATGTTTACGGAAGATACGGATCCCGTCAGGTTTACTTTCTTCTGCGAAGCATAACCCACTACCACAACTTCATCAATCAATTCGCTGTCTTCTTGCAGCGTGATGTTGAGATTGCTTTGCGCGCCTACCTTGACAGCTTGTTCCTTGTAACCGACAAAGCTGATGACCAGCGTTGCGCCTTCGGGCACATTGTTTAATGTAAACTGACCGTCGATATTGGTAATGGAACCGTTGGTTGTTCCTTTTACCATTACATTAGCGCCAATGATGGTTTCTCCTTTATCGTCTATCACTATACCTGTAACGGTACGTCCTTGTTGTTGCACGATAAGTGAAGAGTTCACTGCATAAGAGTCGGAATGGTTTCTTCCGGTAGCATACACCGGACTTGTCGCCAATAAAAAGGCACCTCCAACTAAAAGTTTGGATAAGTTAGCATGAAACATACATCTGTCTTTTTTGTTTTGACACATAGTTTACTGTAATTTTAAGGTTTTTCATCGTTGCAAAAATAAAATCGTGAGGAATCACAGACGGACTACATTCGTTTCTTTAAGGGGAGAAAACAAACATATTCATACATTTAACACTTATTGCAAACGGGTGTATTTTGTATAGAGATGGGGTAGATTCGTACATGTATTAATGGTTAAAAAGTGTATAAACAATTGATTGCTAAGTGCCTTGCAAATTTCTATTCCACATATCCCAGCCTCCCTGTAGCACTGATATATCGTAATGTGGAAAGTGGTATGAGGGATATTATGGATAATCATTTAGGCCTGTTTAAGTGTGAATTTCGACAGGTAGTACGAAAATGTACCTAAAATTGGACGATACTTCTCTTGATTAATCTAATTTTAGGCTTCTTTTGTTCAAAGAAACTTTATTAGAATTAATCGCCATGAACAAATTTATTTTCTTGAAACTCCAAATGAACAGAAGCACAATGCTTTTATTTATGCTATTGTGGACTTGTATTGCATGGGGACAACAACCATGGTTGCAGAGTCATCCCCGCTTGTTGTTTACCGGAGCCGAGACCCCGGAAGTGAAGCAATTGATAAAAAATGACCCGCTGGCCGGAGAGCTGGCTTCCTTCCTGAAAGCGGAGGCTGACTCTGTTGCCGGATTGAAACAGCTTCCTTACGAAATGGATAAATATGGAAACATGCTCTATACGTCGAGGGGATACCTATTCAGGCTGGGTACATTGTCGCTGGCCTACCGGATGTATGGAGAACGGAAATACCTGGACGCTGCTAACCGGGCACTTTTATGGGTGTGCGGCTATCCCGACTGGAATCCCAGACACTATCTGGACACAGCGGAAATGACTGCTGCCGTGGCCATCGCATACGACTGGCTCTATGACGAACTGCCTCGTGCCACCAAGCAATTAGTGAAAGCCTGCATCTACAAGAACGCTTTGCACCGTGTGCTGGCGGAGTATGAAAAAGGAGGGCCGGGCAGTTGGGCCAAGCGCGAGACCAACTGGAACGTGGTGTGCAACACCGGCATGGTGCTGGGAGCACTGGCCGTGGCCGAGGATTATCCGGAAGAGACCCACGCCATTCTGGAGAACGCTGCCAAGTATATGCCCAATTGCTTGAAACTGTTCGCACCGGACGGGGTGTGCTACGAAGGCCCGGCCTACTGGGGATATACCAACCGTTACCTTGCCATGTACTTGAAAACTGTGACGGACAACGGAGGTGACAAGGGGAAGATTGCGGAATTGCCGGGCATTCCCCGCACGGCGCTTTACCAGATACGCACCCTTACGCCCTCGGGACATCCGTTCTATTTCGGAAACGCGGGTATCGGACATGAATCTTTCGGCGGTCCTGCCTATTTCCTTTACAGCAAAATGTTTCACCAACCCGAAGTGGCTGCATGGAACCGGAACGAGGTGAGCAAAGCACTGTATGGCACCCGGATGTTCGATCAGGTATTTTTCCTCTCCTTGCCATGGTTCGACACCGCTTCTGTGGAGGAAGTAAGCACTGTGCCTGCTCTGGAGGTCTATCACAACAAGATAAACGACATAGTGGTGTTCAACGGAGACCATAGAAAGAAAGGTTCCGTATATCTGGCTGCCAAAGGCGGATTGCCCAACCAGGCACATCAGCAGATGGACTGCGGCACGTTCATCGTGGAGAGCGACGGTGTGCTCTGGACGGAAGACCTCGGAGCGGACGATTACGACCTGCCCGGATTCTGGGACGGGAAGCCCGGTGGAGAGCGTTGGAAGTATTTCCGTAACAACAACTTCTCGCACAATGTCATCAACATAGACCATAGCTTGCAATATGCCAACGGACACGCTTTTGTTTGCGAGGAGCAACCGGAAGTCAAGCAGCCTTTCGCCACATTGAACCTGTGTGAGGTGTATCGGGAAAAGGCAAAGAGCGCATACCGCAAATTCACGTTGATTGACGACCGCACCATGGAAGTGGAGGATGAAGTCGAACTGCTTGATGCCTCTTCCAGAGTGACATGGGTGGCCGGTACAAAAGCTGAGGTAAAAGCAAACGGCAACAAGGCTGTCTTCGTGCGCAACGGCAAACGCTTCTACATGCAGATAGTGGCTCCGGCAGGAGCGGTGTTCAAGACTTATCCCGCCAAGAACACATACAAAGGTGAGAAGCCCATCAAGGGCATTACGATGCTGGAGGCGGAATGTATGTTCAAAGGAACTTCCGGTAAGGTGATTGTACGCATGAGCAGCCGGAAGCTTTAACGGAATGGCAGGTTTCAAACAACTTTTTAAAACCTTCCCCCAAAAACAGAAAAACAATGATGAAGAAACTGATTTCACTCTTCCATGTGCGTGTCGAGAAGGACACGATAGGTGGTATCAATGACCCGCGCCATGCTGAGTTTGCCGACCAATATGAGAAAGAAAAGACGATAGAGCGCAAAAAGATAAAGGATATCCGGGTGGAGCGAGGCAGAAGCGTGACCAAATTGGACAGTTTCCGATTCAAGTCCAAACAGGATGGATGCCATTTTTTGGTCTATACTATTTAAAAAATAAAATTCACTTTAAAAAACAAAATCAGTATGAAGAAATTCTTGTTATCTATTCTCATGGGGTGCTCTCTCTTGGAGGCAGCTGCCCAAACCGCATTCACCGTAAACCATGGCCCTTATCTGCAAGAAGTGACGCAGGACGGAGCTACCATCGTGTTCACCACTTCCCGGAAGGCATTCTCCTGGGTGGAGCTGAAACAGCATGATGCACCGGAAGCTGAGGCCGTGAAGCATTTCAACTCGAAAGACGGGCTGAAAGAGGCCTGGAACACCTTCAGTTCGGTGCGCGTGGAGCATCTGAAACTGGGCACAAGCTACGACTATCGCATTATCTCCAAGGAGATGCGCTCGTTTCAGCCCTACAAGGTGGTATATGGTGACAGTATTGCCACGAAGTGGCATACCTTCTCTACCATAGACCCACAGAAGAGGGGAGGTTCTTTTTTTATCACCAGCGACATGCACTTCGATGCCGCTAAACTGGAGAAACTGCTTCATGCGGCAGACTACCGGACATGCGATGCTTTCTTCTATGCTGGTGACATGACCAGCTACATAGATAAGTTCGAAATTCCGTTCACTTCGTTCATCGACACCAGCGTCAAGCTGTTCGCATCGTCCGTCCCGTTTGAGGTGGTGAGGGGCAACCACGAGACACGCGGCAACCTGGCACGCACCTATTCTTCTTATTTCCCGAAGAAGAACGGGAAGATTTACGGTTCCTGCCTGCTGGGCGACGTGATGGTGGTGATGCTGGACAGCGGTGAGGACAAGGCGGAGAACCATTGGGTATATGCTGGGCTGAACGACTATGATGCCTATCGCACGGAACAGGCCGAATGGCTGAAGGAACTGATGAATACCAAGGAGTATAAAAAGGCCAAATACCGCATTGTCATTTCCCACTTCCCCATGGTGATGAGCCAACAATGGAAGGACGAGAAAGAATGGGTAGGCTGGGAAGACGCTATACGCAAGTTTTTGCCTGTCTTGAACAAGGGGAACGTGGATCTCTTGGTGTCGGGACATACTCACCGGTATTTTTTCCATGAACAGAATGTGGACGGAAATAATTTCCCCGTGCTGGAGCAGGGTGAAAGCTCTGCCGTGCGTTTGGAACTGCACGGAGGCAAGGTGCAGTTTCAAGTTATAGGGGTGGATGGAAAGATACTGATGGAGAAAACCATAAGCAAGAAGTAAGTCTGTCATTCCACAATCTTCATCCGGTTCACCCCATTTGAATCCTCAGGAATATAGCGCCCGGCAAGAGTATGGTTGTCTATCTGTTTGACTACTTTCAGATAGGTGCCATTCTACATGATTTGGATATCCTTATTCAGTTATTCAGTTGCTCTCTAAGGGTGATAAGGAACTTCCCTTTATATTTGCCCAGGATTTGTTGCATTCTTCAAAAAATAGCCTTCCGGCTTTTGTGGAATCTGCTTCCGGTAGTTCCTAACCGTTTTATCGTCTTTGGTTCCGATGTATATGCGGAAATCGGCCTTAGGGAATTCTCCCGGCATTAATGAACGGAGCAGGGACAACGTGTTTTCGGTACTCAGGGAGTTACCGGACAGCAGTTGGTATTACAGGGAAATGTTGATGGAGTCATCTTGGGAAATATATTTGGGGGAGTGGATTGTATTCGGAATTCCTGTGCATGGATGGTTGCGGTTGCCAATAAACAGAAAGTGCCGAGTAGCAGTAGTTTCTTTTTCATAATGGATAAATTTGTAAATATGGAGAGAATAATGTGAATATGCCATATACATTCTTTATTTTTTAGCAGTCTCTGTACTCTTGGGGTGTCTGGTTGAAGTGAGCTTTAAAACAATGCCTGAAATAGCGTAGCGAGTTGAATCCTGTCTGGTAGGCTATTTCTGTTATTTGTAGCTCCGGACTGCTTTTTAGCAGTTCCGCGGCAAGCTTCAGACGGTTGTTCAAAATAAATTCATTGGGGGTCATGCAGCTTAAAGCTCTTAGTTTGTTGTAGAGTGAACTGCGGCTTACAGCCAATTCTTTGGCTAGCATATTGACATCAAAAGCCGGGTCGGCCAGATGCTTCTTTACTATATCTTCCAGTTTAGTCAGGAATTTGGCGTCAATGGGATTTAAAGCTAATGCCTGTATTTCTGTTTCTGCCGGGATGCCGGCAGAGATATCCTTTCCGAATTTCTGTTTCAGAAGTTTCCGGTTGCGTATGATATTGGCTATATGTCCCAGCAGCATTTTGCTATTGAAAGGTTTCTCGATGTAGTCATCAGCGCCGCACTGCAGACCTTCCATTTTTTTGTTGTCGGAAGTCAAGGCCGTCAGCAGTACAACGGGGATATGGCATAGTTCAAAATTGTTCTTGATTTTGGAACACATTTCGATGCCGGACATTTCAGGCATCATGATGTCGCTCAGGATAAGTTCCGGACGTTCTTCCATCGCTTTTTGCAGTCCTTCTTTGCCGTTTATGGCGATGGATACCCGGTATAGCGGTGATAATAAAGAAGTTAGTGCCTGCAATAGTTCTTCGTTGTCTTCCACTACTAATATGCAATCTTTGTCTGTGGGATTCTCTTGCGTTCCGGATTCTTCTTCTGTCTTTTCCATACAGTTTTCCTTCCCGGTGTTTTCTTCGTAAGGGACGGCATAGTCATAACCAGATGTTTCTTGGGTGGTAAACGTTACATAGTTGTCTTCTTGGAAGAGATTGTCTTTGGGTAAAGTAACGGTGAAGATGGTTCCGTATTGAAGGGCGCTTTGTACGCTGATTTTACCATGGTGGAGTGCCACCACTCCCTTTGACAGGGCCAGCCCTATGCCGCTGCCCGGAGAGGAGACAGCGGTATCTACTTGATAGAAACGGTCGAAAATGTATGGTAGCGCTTCTTGTGGAATGCCTTCACCCGTATCTATTACTTTGATTTCGACTGTTGTTTCCTTTTCGTGAATCTGCAACTCTATCTTACCTTTTTCAGGAGTATGCTTGAAGGCGTTTGACAGTAGGTTGGAGAATACTTTTCTCAGTTGTCGTCCGTCGCACCAGCACATCAGACTTTCTGTATCTGTCTGAAAATCAAAATGTATGTTCTGCAGCAGTGCTTGGTCGGTAAAGTCCAGATGGATTTGCTTTAGATAAGCTACAATGTCAAGCTGGCATACGTGTAGTTGCAACTTGCCTTGTTCCATTTTTCTGAAGTCAAGCAATTCGGATATCAGTTCCCTGAACTGAAAGGTATTTTTATAGATTTTCTGCAGGCGCGCCCGTAAGAACGGGGAATGGTTGCCGGACTGTAGCAGGGCTTCTATTTGTGAAATAATCAATGTCAAAGGGGTACGGAACTCATGTGAGATGTTGGCAAAGAATTGGAGTTTGGCCTGTATGAGCTCTTCATTTTTTTCTTTTTCAAGCTTTTCCTGTGCCAGCGAGGCGCGCAGCTGCATTCTGGTTTGCCAGTTGCTCAAGAGGATATAGACCATGGCTGCTATGATGCTTATATAGATAAGGTATGCCAGCCAGGTGGCCCACCAAGGAGAGTGGACCACAATGGATAATTCGATGGAGTGTACGTCGTCAAGTGAACCTTGCTGCTTTTCGCGTACGACAAGTTTGTATTTGCCTGGATTTAAATTGGTATATACAATCGTGTGGTTATAACTGGTACTCCACTCTTTGCTGAAACCTTCCAGCCGATATTCGTAGATTTTTCTGTCGGTGTTGTTTATATAGCTGTTGGAAGCAACAGTGATTAAAATGTTGTTTTCATTGTATTTTAGGTTTATCCGGTTGGCAAAAGGCAGCGCAGTGTCCAATATGTGGTTGGGCGTTTCGCATGAAATTAATCTGTCATTGACCGCCAAGGATGAAAAATACAGGTTGTATTGAGGTAATGGCGTAAGGAGGGAGGTGTTCATGAAGGAGGTCATGCCCGAAGCGCCTCCGACGAATGTTTCTCCATTACGGCAGACCAATAAACCGCATCCGTCGTTGATTGCTGATAAATGCAATTGGCTCTCGGCATCAATCATCCTCATTTCCAGGGTCTCGGGATGATAGATGAGCAAGCCCTTTTCATTGGAAATGGCTAGATAGCCGTGTGGAGTTACTGACAGGTTATAGCAGTAGTGGATATTGGAAACGGTGCACTGTTCAAAACAGTTTTCCTTGGAATTGAACTTATACAGGCCTGTGCCGTAGGTTCCCAAGTATAGAGTACCGTCGGGATATTCCGCCATTTCCAATACCTGAAATTTTCCTAAACCTTTTTCTCCATACTTATAGATGTATTTTTCCTTGGGGTTTTGCATATTGATTCTAACAATTTGCTTATGTTGGGCAATCCAGATGTTTTTTTTTGAATCAATCAGGAAAGAAGATCCTTCTCCGTGCGTTTCTTGAATGGATGGATATAGATAGTCGGTAGTTCCGGTCTGCAAGTTTTTTACAAGCATTCCTTTGCTGGAGAGTATGTAAAGGCTGTCTCCCCGCAAGGTTATTTTAGAAAGGGATGTCCCGGCGTCTTCCATATGATATTTTATTTTTCTTGTGGGAATGTCAAAACAAAAAAAGCCTTGTTTATGGGTTCCTACATAGAGACAATCGCGAAGCTTGTCATATTCTATACATTTTAAATTGTTGAAAGATAGTCCTTTAGTTTTAAGTTCTGTAAAATAGTGAGTAAATAGCCTTGTCTTCCTGTTTAAATAATTTAATCCTCCTCCTTCTGTACAAATCCAGATGTCTCCCCTTTTATCTTCTACCATATTGCCTACAAAAAAGAAACTGAGGCAATCTGCTCTGTTAGCATTTTCGGAATAATGTCTGAAGAAATTCATTTGGGGATTGAAGTACTGTACACCCCCATAATAGGTGCCTGCCCAAATGGTACCCTGCGAGTCTTTATAGAGTGAGAATATGGAGGAGTGTTTCAGGTTGCCGGGTTGCGTATCCTTTTTATAATATGACACGTTTCCTGCTGTGTCTATCTTGTTCAAACCATTGAAAGTTCCTATCCAGATGGAACCTTCATTGTCCTCTACAAAGCACCGTACATCATTGTTGGACAATGCAAAATCCTTCTCTATGACAAATTTCTGGCTGATTCCGTTTTCTATCTTGTACATGCCTTGACGGAATGCCGCTACCCACATCCTGCCTTTTGTATCCCTATAAAGTGAATGGACATTGACTTCGGCAATGACACATACCGTCGTGGGGCTGGCTAGGTTGTCTATACGGTATAGCCCGCTTGAAGTACCGAGCCATAGACAATCGTTGGTATCTGAATAAAGGCTGGTTATATATTGGTTTGGTTTGAGACGATAGACAAAGGAGAACTGTTCTTTGGCCGGATTCCACTTAAAGACGGAATCTTGTGTTGCTGCCCACACGGTATGGCCTTGTACATGGAGGCAGTTGACTTTCCGTTGCAAAGGGGAGAACTGCTCTTTGTGAAGGTCATAATGGAAGAGTACATTGTCTGAAGTAAAGAAGATATTTCCTTGTTTGTCACTTACAAGATTATGGATTTCATTCCCCAAAAAAAATCTAGTGGGCTCTGGCGATGGTTTATAGACAGTCATAGAGTTGCCGTCATAGCAGCCTAGTCCTTCTAAGGTACCAAACCACATTCTCCCTAATTCATCCTGGCAAATGGACATCACTGAAATTTGGGGCAATCCGTCTGTCTTGCCTATATGTTTGAAATAGACATTTCCTTGAAGCATAAGGGATACGACTAGAAACAGGTATAACAGTAAACCTTTTTTCATAACATTAAGGGCATTTTACTTTTAGGTTGAATATTTGAAAGGGCAAAAATAATGTTTTTACGCTGGCGCAAACCATAGCACAAACTGAGTATTGAAAATAAAAAAGACCGCCAAGAGTGGAAGCCTCCTAACAGTCTAAATCTTCTTTGTAGCGGGACCCGGGATTGAACCGGGGACCTCATGATTATGAATCATGCGCTCTAACCAGCTGAGCTATCCCGCCATTATTTCTCGATTGCGGGTGCAAAGATATAGCTTTTATTTAAATTGCCAAAACTTTTATGGATATTTTCTGCTTTTTCTTTTGATGATATAGTACTGAAGTGGTTGGTAGTGCTTTTTGTTGAAAGCATTTGTGTCACATTGTCAATGAATTAGAGGCGTGTGAAAAGGAAGATATAAATAATTTTGATGATTTGTATTCTGTAATTAGAAAAAAGTATTTATCTTGGCGGGCGCAATAAAAAGAAGAATAGACTATGGAAAGAAAGAAAATACATTTGGAATATCTCTTGAATGCAACTTCTAAAAGTATTCTTTGGGCAGCGATAAGTACTCCTACAGGTTTAGAGGGTTGGTTTGCTGATAGGGTTCAGTCAGACGATAGAATAGTGACCTTTTTTTGGGGAAAAACAGAAAAACGTGATGCCGAGATTATTGCCGTGCGGGCGTATTCATTCATTCGCTTTCGTTGGCTGGATGATGGGAACGGGCGTGAATACTTTGAACTGAAAATGACAAACAATGAACTGACCAATGATTTCGTGTTGGAAATAACAGATTTTGCTGATGCGAATGAAGTGGGGGATTTGCGTGAATTATGGGAATCACAAGTGGATACTTTGCGAAGAACTTGTGGTTTTTAGTTAACTTTAGATTAAAAATTTCCCGTACTCCCTTTTTTGTACTACTTTTGTGCTCTCATTGCATGAAACGAGTAAAATGCTGCGCATAAAAAAGTTAGATATATTTGTTCTGAAGAGCTTTTGCATGCTCTTTATGGGTACTTTTTTCATCTGCCTCTTCATCTTTATGATGCAGTTTTTATGGAGGTATGTGGATGAAATGGTAGGAAAAGGATTGGAGATGACTGTCCTTGCACAGTTTTTCTTTTATTCTGCGCTTTCGTTGGTACCTGCGTCGTTGCCGCTGGCTATTCTGCTGGCTGCCCTTATCACCTTTGGAAATTTCGGAGAACGTTTTGAATTGCTTGCCATGAAGGCGGCCGGTATTTCTTTGTTGAAAATCGTGCGGCCACTGATTATCTTTATTTGCTTCATTTGTTGTGTCTCTTTCTATTTCCAAAATGTCGTAGGGCCAAAAGCACAAACAAAATTATGGACTTTGCTTATTTCCATGAAGCAGAAATCTCCCGAAGTGGATATTCCTGAAGGTGTGTTCTACGATGAAATAGATGGTTATAATCTGTATGTGAAGCATAAGAACCGCAAAACTGGTATGCTGTATGACGTATTGATATATAATTTTGAGAAAGGTTTTGAGAATGCTCAAGTTATCAAGTCTGATTCGGGACGTCTGGAGATGACGGCTGACAAACAGCATTTATATTTGCATTTATACAATGGTGAGCAGTTTGAAAATCTGAAATCGCAGAATATGAACCAGAGGAATGTGCCTTACCGGCGTGAGACATTCCGCGAAAAGCATGCAATCATTGAGTTCGATTCGGATTTCAATATGGTGGATGCAGGCATCATGAGTAATCAGTCCAACAGTAAGGATATGAGAATGCTGCAGGCAGACATTGACTCCATGAAATTGCAGAATGACAGTGTGGGGCGTAGTTATTATAAAGAAGCTATGGCAGGAACTTATAAGGTAACAGCCAGCTTGTCTAAAGAGGATACATTGAAGATTGAAAAGGCTTATTTAGGTGAGTATAATGTAGACAGCCTCTACAATGTGGCTACTTTGATGCAGAAACAGAAGGTTATATCCACAGCCGTTAGCCGTGCAGAGAGTGCGGGGAGTGACTGGAGTTTTAAGAGCTTTAATATATCGCAGACCGAAAGCAGTCTTCGACGACACATGACTTCTTGGCATGAGAAACTGACTCTTTCTCTGGCATGTCTCATCTTCTTCTTTATTGGTGCACCACTCGGAGGAATTATCCGTAAAGGGGGCTTGGGAATGCCGGTGGTGGTTTCTGTATTGATTTTTATTATCTATTACATCATTAACAATACAGGGTATAAAATGGCCCGTGACGGACAGTGGGTGGTCTGGATGGGTATGTGGACCAGTACTGCTGTCTTAGCCCCATTGGGTGCATTCCTGACATATAAATCCAACAATGATTCAGTGGTATTGAATGCCGATGCCTATATAAATTGGTTCAAGAAGGTTGTGGGCATTCGTAGCGTACGGCATCTGTTCCGTAAGGAAGTTATCATTCACGACCCTGACTATGCACGCATTCCGGAAGAATTGAAGGCTTTGTCAGCCGACTGCCGTGAATATGCCGATAAGAAAGGTCTGAAACGTGCTCCAAATTATTTTAGATTGTGGATGACTGATAACCAGGATGAGGCAATGGAGGGTATTAACGAACGTCTGGAAAACCTGATAGATGAATTGTCTAACACAAAGTCTGTCACTCTGTTGACTGCACTGAACACTTATCCAGTCATTCCGGTCCGTGCGCATGTCCGCCCGTTCCGCAATTATTGGCCGAACCTGCTTTGCGGAGTTGTTCTCCCGATAGGCTTGTTCTTTTATTTCCGTATATGGGCATTCCGTATCCGTTTGAATAAGGATATGGAGCGGATTATCAAGACGAATGAAGATGTGATTGGAATCATAGAAAGAGATCAGAATAAATAAAAACAAAATAGATTATGGAAAATGTAAAGTTGAATACGATAGAAGAGGCCATTGAAGACTTCAAAGCCGGTGAATTTGTGATTGTTGTGGATGATGAGGACCGTGAGAATGAGGGTGATTTGATAATTGCAGCTGAAAAGATTACACCGGAGAAAGTAAACTTTATGTTGAAACATGCCCGTGGCGTACTCTGTGCACCTGTTACCGTTTCGCGTTGCCGTGAGTTGGATTTACCGCATCAGGTATCGGATAACACTTCTGTACTGGGTACTCCTTTCACGGTGACCATTGACAAGCTGGAAGGTTGTAGTACAGGTGTTTCTGCGGCAGATCGTGCTGCTACTATCCAGGCGTTGGCCGATCCGGCTTCTACTCCGGCAACTTTCGGACGTCCCGGTCACATTAATCCGTTGTATGCCCAGGAGAAAGGTGTGTTGCGTCGTGCAGGACATACGGAAGCGACTATTGATATGGCTCGTCTGGCTGGGCTTTATCCGGCCGGTGCTCTTATGGAGATAATGAATGACGACGGGACAATGGCACGCTTGCCCGAGTTGCGACGGATGGCGGATGAATTTGGATTGAAGTTGATTTCTATCCGTGACCTGATTGCCTACCGTTTGAAGCAGGAATCTATTGTGGAAAAAGGTGTGGAAGTAGATATGCCTACAGACCACGGTCATTTCCGTTTGATTCCTTTCTGCCAGAAATCGAACGGCTTGGAACATGTTGCCTTGTTTAAAGGTACGTGGGAACAGGATGAACCGATTCTGGTACGTGTACACTCTTCGTGTGCAACGGGAGATATTTTTGGTTCCAAGCGTTGCGATTGCGGCGAGCAGTTGCATAAGGCAATGGAAATGATAGAGAAAGCAGGTAAGGGAGTAATCGTGTATCTGAATCAGGAAGGTCGCGGCATTGGCTTGATGGAAAAAATGAAAGCCTATAAATTGCAGGAAGAAGGCATGGATACTGTAGAAGCTAATATTTGCTTGGGACATCTGGTGGATGAACGTGATTATGGTGTAGGTGCCCAGATTCTTCGTGAGATAGGAGTACACAAAATGCGGCTGATGACCAATAATCCCGTGAAACGCGTGGGCTTGGAGGCTTACGGTTTGGAAATAACGGAGAACGTTGCTATCGAGATTACTCCGAATCCATACAACGAGCGTTACCTCCGTACCAAGAAGGAACGTATGGGACATACACTCCATTTCAATAAGTAACTGTCTTTTTGTTTTCTTATATCAAAGAAAATCGCTTATTTTGCAACCGGATTTGCGTAACAATCATTAAATAGTAACAAAATGAATCAATTATCAGATCGTTTAAACAGTTTGTCGCCTTCTGCGACACTGGCTATGTCTCAAAAGAGCGCAGAGCTGAAGGCTCAAGGCGTAGACGTAATTAACCTGAGTGTGGGAGAACCGGACTTCAATACTCCCGACCACATTAAAGAGGCTGCGAAAAAGGCGATAGACGATAACTTTTCTCGCTATTCTCCGGTGCCGGGTTATCCTGCCTTGCGTAATGCAATTGTAGAGAAGTTGAAGAAGGAAAACGGTCTGGAATATACCGCCGCACAAATTTCTTGCGCCAATGGTGCCAAGCAGTCGGTTTGCAATGCAATTCTGGTATTGGTGAATCCGGGTGACGAAGTAATTGTACCTGCTCCCTATTGGGTCAGTTATCCGGAAATGGTAAAATTGGCCGAGGGTACACCGGTTATCGTACCAGCAGGTATCGACCAGGACTTTAAGATAACACCTGCACAACTGGAGGCTGCCATCAGCCCGAAGACAAAGGTGCTGATTCTTTGTTCTCCTTCTAATCCTACGGGTTCGGTGTACAGCAAGGAGGAGTTGGCAGGCCTGGCCGCAGTATTGGCAAAGTATCCTCAGGTTGTTGTGATTGCTGATGAGATTTACGAACACATCAATTATATCGGCGAGCATCAGAGTATAGCGCAATTCCCCGAAATGAAAGAGCGTACGGTCATTGTGAATGGTGTTTCCAAAGCATATGCAATGACCGGTTGGCGTATCGGTTTCATTGCAGGTCCGGAATGGCTTGTGAAGGCTTGCAATAAATTGCAGGGACAGTATACTTCCGGTCCTTGTTCTGTATCTCAGAAGGCTGCTGAGGCTGCTTATACGGGTACACAAGCTCCGGTGGAAAAAATGCGTAAGGCTTTCGAGCGTCGTCGTGATTTGATTGTAAAGTTGGCTAAGGAAGTTCCTGGTTTTGAGGTGAATGTACCGGAAGGCGCTTTCTATCTGTTCCCTAAATGTGATTCATTCTTTGGCAAATCTGCCGGTGAACGTAAAATCAATGATTCGGATGATTTGGCCATGTATCTGTTGGAAGTAGCTCATGTGGCTTGTGTAGGTGGTGCCTCTTTCGGAGCTCCCGAATGCATTCGGATGAGTTATGCAACCAGCGATGAAAATATAGTTGAAGCTATTCGTCGTATAAAAGAGGCACTGGCTAATCTGAAGTGATTCTAGCTTCTTCTACAAACTTATTTTAGCAAGACATCTGTCATGCTGTCACGAACAGTTCGTTTCATCAAAGCGAACTGTTCGTTTTGTTATGGCGAACACTCAGTTTCATTTAAGTAAACATTTTGTTTCATGTCGTATAAACACCTTGTTCCATACTGCACGAACATTTTATTTTCTACTGATGGAACAAAGTGTTCATATCTGTGAACTAACGTATTATCCGTATGTAGAAAATAACTATGAGGGGGGAGACTACTGAATCCTACGTGGGGATATAAAAAAAGCGCAGGCAATTTATCTGCCCACGCTTTTGTTTTTGATACTGGGATTGTATTATTCTCCCGGATGAATTGCTTCAGAAGGACAAACATCTGCACAAGTACCACACTCTGTGCAAGTCTCGGGGTCGATATGATAGATATCACCTTCAGAGATAGCGCCAACCGGACACTCGTCGATACAAGTTCCGCAAGCAATACAATCATCACTAATTACGTAAGCCATTTTCTTTTAGATTTAAATTATTATTAGTACTAATTCGTTCGGCAAAAATAGTGGTTTTCTTTATTAGTTGCTATCAATCTTGACTAAAAAACGTATAATTTGTATATCGTCTAAATAAGAATTCAAGAAAGCGGCATAGTATACCGCAGAGACTGAAAAATGTTTGTTTTTGAACTTTTTGTAAATGGATTGTTCTGATATTATTGGATTTAGCTGGAACTTAAACCGGTTTTCAGCTTTTAAGAAAGAGTAGGATAGGTAAAAGTAATCACTGCGATTTCTCTTTCTTCGGCATTTTCGGTTTGACAGATACCTTTGAAAGCTTTTGTCGATAGATCAATCTGAGTGGCAAGGGAGGCAGACCAGTCAGTTCAAAAGCCTTATTCAAGTAGCTGATTCCTTCCTGATATAGATTTCCAATTTTGGGATACCGGCTGGAGAAGCAAGATATATACGTAGCAGGTTCTCTTATTCAACTTTTCAAAACGTTGGAAAATATTGGCTTGCTTGTCTTTGGGAATGTGGCAACCGGTATCTGTTACCGTGAATAGTACGGTGTTGTCCGTTTCTTTTTCCAGCTTTAGTACAATGTTGCCTTGCAGGGTGAATTTGGTAGCATTTATCAGTAGGTTAATCTGGATTTGCTGTAGACGTGACCGTCAGCCTCTGTCTCAATAGCTCCATATAACCGTTCTCAAAATGCTTGTTTGCCTCTTTTGTTTATTGCCTGCGAAAATAAATATAAACGAGTAAAAAAATAGATGGATGTTTTATTCTTTATAATCAATTTGTTAGCAACTTTATGAGACGATTGGAAGGGATTAGTACAGTTCCAACCCAAACTCCTCTTTTAGTTGTAACAGGGCGCTATTCTTTTGTGCCATCATCTGGAATTTTTCAACGCGCCCATAGGCACGTACCTTTTCAGCAGGAGCACTAATCCGGACAATCATGGTGATTTTGCGGTTCTTTAGCCGGGTACGTAGGTAATTTTGCAGAGTGGGTATCATGCTGGTAAATTCCTTGGCAACGATTTCATTGTCTACCACGGCTTCAAAAGTTGTGTCATTTATTAACGTGATGCGCATGTTTTGCATGCGTTTGGCTATGGCTACTTGCTCCTTGGGCATACGTCCGGCATACTCCTGCCAGTAATAATTCAAATCTCTTTCATTGAAGATGTAGTCTTCTTCCGGTTGTGCTGCTTGGTGGGCGGCAGTAGAGTTAGATGAAGGGGTTTTTTGTTCTTCTTCTATATGGGGGCGTTTGATGGACACCCCTAATCCGGACATTTTCATGACCGGGATTTTTTTCTCTTCTCTCCCTTGCGCCATTAATACGGCAGTAGGTGTAGTATGTGGAGTTGTTGCATTACCCTGCTGTGTAGCAGCAGGTTGGGTAGTGCTGCTTGTTTGTACTGCCGGCTGTGCGGTTTGTTGGGGCATGGCAGTAGTGGCCTGTGGCTGCTGAGCGACGGCAGGCTGCGTGAATATAGGTTTTATAACTTGCTTAGGGCTGCGCCCATTGGCATCGTCTTCCCCCTCGACGGTCAGTTGTGTCACTTGTATCAGAGTGAGCTCTACTAGTAGCCGTTTGTTTTTACTGGCACGGTAGTTCAGGTCACAATCGTTGCAGAGCTTCATGGCACGGTAAAGAAAGGGGAGGGGACATTGCTGTGCCTGTGCCTGATAACGTTCGCGTATGCTTGCGCCCACTTCAAGCAGTGGCAGTGTCGCCGGGTCTTTGCTGACAAGCAAGTCACGTAGGTGGGATGAAAGTCCGGTGATGAAGTGGCTGCCGTCGAAGCCTTTGTTGAGCACATCGTTCAGTAATAGCAACGCGTTACTGATTTTGTTCTCGAGAAAGAATCCGGTTAGTTTGAAGTAGTATTCATAGTCCAGTACATTGAGGTTTTCAATCACACTTTTATAGGTGATATGTCCTCCGGTGAAGCTTACCACTTGGTCGAAGATGGATAGTGCGTCGCGCATACCGCCGTCTGCTTTGAGGGCTATTACATTCAATGCTTCCGGCTCAGCAGTGATGCCTTCTTTGGAGGCGACGTATGCGAGGTGTGCTACAGTATCTTCCACGCCAATCCGGCTGAAATCATATATTTGGCAGCGTGAAAGGATGGTGGGCAGTATCTTGTGTTTCTCGGTAGTGGCAAGGATGAATATGGCATGGCGTGGAGGCTCTTCCAGTGTTTTAAGGAAAGCATTGAAAGCCGAGGCGGACAACATATGTACCTCATCAATAATATATACTTTGTATTTACCTATCTGAGGTGGTATGCGTACCTGCTCCACCAATTGGCGGATGTCATCGACAGAGTTGTTTGAGGCGGCATCCAGCTCATGGATATTGTAGGAGCGCTGCTCATTGAAAGCAGTACAGGATTCACACTGGTTGCATGCCTCACCGTCTGCTGTGGGACTCATGCAGTTGATTGTTTTAGCAAAGATACGGGCGCAAGTTGTTTTTCCCACGCCTCTCGGGCCGCAAAAAAGATAGGCATGCGCCAGTTTTCCGGTGGAAATGGCATTCTTCAAGGTAGTGGTCAGTGCACGTTGGCCTACTACAGACTCAAAGGTCGAGGGACGATATTTCCGTGCAGATACAATATAGTTTTCCATATTCGGGATATTCTTTGCTTTTTGTGCAAATGTACACAAAAAAAAGAAATCTTTCGGTTATTCCTCTTATCTTTGTGACGTGAAGTTATATGATGGGAAGCTCCATCATGAATGATAAATTGCTAAATAGTAGATGACGAGATGGATAAACTTGCTTCTCTTTGGTCTTTTGTCCGCAAGCATAAATATCTGATTACGCTTGCGTTGTTTGCTGTAATTATCGGGTTTCTGGACGAGAATAGCGTGGTACGCCGTCTGGGTTATGCCCGGGAAGAAAGCCGCCTGCGCGATGAAATAGAAAAGTACCGTAAGGAATATGAAGAGAATACCGAACGACTCAATGAGCTTGCCGTTGACTCCGGTGCCATCGAACAGATTGCCCGTGAGAAGTATCTGATGAAAAAGCCCAATGAGGATATTTATGTATTTGAAGAAGATTTAGAAAAATGAAACAACTGATATCCGCCCTTTTTGCAGTAGGGGCCGTGATGCTCTTGGCAGGAGCTACCGTTTATATCACGGGATGGCCTCTTTCACCTTATATATATACTATCGGTGCTACGATGGTTGCTTTGGCCCAAATCAATTCTCCGTCCAAGTGCAGAAGTTCCATAGTCAAACGTTTGCGCCGGCAGCAAATATTCGGTGCGCTTTTGCTGGTACTTACGGGGGCGTTCATGCTCTTTACAAGGGGCAATGAATGGATTGTGTCTCTGACGATAGCTGCTCTTCTTGAACTTTATACCTCGGTGCGCATTCCGCAGGAAGAAGCGAAGGAAGGGTTGGATTAATCCAAAGCCATATATTCAGCATAAGCAAGAGGGGCTGAACTCTTTTATAGAGCCAGCCCTTTTTCTGCTATTCTTCAGCGTTATTCGTCTATCTTTCTACCTTTTCTACTGTCAAAACTGCTGAAGAGACACCTGCCGTTACGTCAACTGTGAACCGGTAAGTGACACCGTTTTCCAAGCTTTTGCCTTCTACAAGGCCCAAGTTGCCGGCATCACGTCCATTGGCACCGTCACCTATAAATACAAGGTCACTGGTGGTGGACAAGGCGTCATTCTTATATTCACCTCCCCAACCTTGTTGGTGGAAGAATTTGAAGTTGATGTTATCAGATTTGATCTGCTCTCCCGCTACTACTGTTACTTGATACTTCTTCGCTTCAATCTGTGACATGCAGAGCCCTTTTTCTGTAGTCCAACCTACGGCATTGGTTGTTACGGAGGGTTTACCGATACCGTCACCAATAATCCAGAGGGCACCAGTTCCGTCACCGTTCAGAGAGTCGGTGCTTGTTCCGTTCATTTTCAATACTTCCAGATAATTTAGGGCCAGGTTGGCAATGACGCGATAAGTTCCATCAATGGACAGGAACTTTAGCGAACCGTCTTCATCTTTTTCGAAAAAGTCGGGGTCTATCCAGTATTGGTCGAAGTTGGGAATGTTTGTAGTGATATTGTCTCCTTGCTTCAGATTGAGATCGATGCTGTAATGGTCATCATCCACCATCTCCATTTCAGAACCGTTCAGCAGTAGCTTTACAAAAGGAGCGGCTGCATAAGTCAACGTATTGAAGGATATGGAATATTCTCCAGCTGACAGGTTGGAGAAGGTAATTTCACTGGAGGTACCTTGTGCAATGGCGCCGTTGCTCCATCCGAAGTTGATTTCATTCCCGTTGGCGCCTACTTTAGGAGCTTTGATGTAACCTTTCACTTTTTGTGCAAATTCACCGGTCACGCTATACTGATTGGCTGCGACTTTTTCCATGCGGTATTCCTGGTCTCCTGAAACTAGAGTCAGGTAAGGGAAGTCTGGACGGCTCAGCGCCACATCATAACTTTTCTCTGTAATTGTGAAATTGGTGTTCTGCAGAATGAACTTCAGTGTGGCCGTTCCGTTGGGAATATTTGTCAGGTAGGGAACAAAGATTTTTCCGGTATAGTCTTGACCGTTCACTTTTGTACGGATTACAGTCTCTGACACCATTTCGTCGCTGAAGTATAACCGCGCTTTTAACGTGGAAAGAGGTACATCTGCGTCCGATGCCTTGATTGTAAAAGGCAGGCTGTCTCCGAACAAGGCTGAAGAAGGTTCTGCTTGAAAGTTCATTGTCGGGTTGCCGGGAACCGGATTGTCATCGCTGCAAGCATTCAGCATGGTTATGCCTACCATTGCCATTAGATAGTATTTTAAGCTTTTCATTATAATCTTCTATTTAAATTATTAGTTTTATTTTTTCCAACGGTAAGAAATGATTGCTTTGGCCGGAACTTCGTAGGAGAAGTAGTGTGTGCCGTCGCTTACGGTGATTCGTTTGTCCTCTGCATTGTTGTTGGCTAATACGAATGCATAGGTACCATCCGTATTCTCGAAGGCGGAGTAGGTGATGCCGTTGGCTGTGTAACCAGTTGTTCCGATACGTACAGCGCCCGGTTTTACAACTGAAGACATGTGACCGATAAGGTAGTAGTGGGAGTTGCGGACAATTTTGGAATAGTTTGTATTGTCAATATCCACTGCACCATAGCAGGTCTTGCAAGAGCCGTTTGAAGGACTTACCGGTCCCAGGTCGCTGTCCAGTACCAGATTCCACACAATGGCACCGCGGCACCAGTTGTTAGCTGTTCCCAATGTAATTTCTTCCATATCATTAAGCAGGCGTGTTTCCAAATCGCGGCCAGAGTTCCAAGTACCGATGGAGGTTTCCGTAAAAAGCAGCTCCTTGTTGGGGTAGAGTTTATGGATATTCAGCAGCTCAGAACGGTTACCGCCATAATTATGGTAGGCAGCGCCCGCAATATATTGTGAGGCTTCTGCATCGTCATAAATTTTGGTGGGGTAACTCTTTTGGTCGGTCAGATTGTCGTAGTTGTAGTTATGGTCGAAAACATAAATCTTTGCGGCAACTCCGGCTTCTTTGAAGGCAGGACCCAGGCCGGTCTTGATGAAGTCACGGGCTTCTTCCCATCCCATAAACAGGGATGCCGAGTTACCGTGATTCAGCGGTTCGTTCTGCGGAGTCACAGCGTGAATTTTGATTCCTTCCTTTTCGAAAGCTTGTATCCATTTTACGAAGTAGTCGCCATATGTTCTGTAATATTCGGGGTTCAACTGTCCGCTGGTCCATGAGTCAAAAGGTATACGTTCTTCCAAGCTTTTCACTTTCATCCACTTTGGACATGTCCAAGGAGCGGCAATCACTTTGACGGCAGGATTGATTGCCAGAATTTCCTTCAATATAGGAATTACATATTTGGTGTCTTCCATCGGTAGGGCAAAGTGCTCAAGTCCCTTTTCGTCACAGCAAGTGAATTCACTGAATGAGAAGTCGGAACAACCGATGGCAATACGTACATAGCTGAATCCGTAACCTTCTTTGTCCGAGAAGGTTTCTGTCAGGAACTTCGTGCGGTTCTCTTGTGTCATCTGCATCAGGTTGTAGCCGGTGGAGCCGGTGATGGCTGCACCGAAACCGTCCATTTCCTGATAGCGGGTGGCAGGGTTGAGTGTCACGGTAGAAGGTGACATGTTGCTTCCGGTGCCGAAGGTCAACCCGGACTTTGTCAAATCATAAGTACGGCTGGTGTTCGTTACGTAAAGGGTAACATCCTTTGCCTCTTCCGTGGGTTGGTCCGGCTTGGGTTCGGGTGTAGGGGTGATGTTATTGTCATTGTCATTGCCACAGGCTGCCAGTATGGTGAAGCTGCCTAATGCGGTAGTGAATATATTTCTTAAATTCATATTTGATTGATTTTTATATTACTCATTAATATTAATACCCCGGGTTCTGTATCAAGTTCCCGTTTTGGTCGATGGCACCCTGAGGGATAGCCAGCAGATAAGAATTTTCATTGAATAGATTTTCTTGTGCATGGCGACCATTGTCTTTGGCATAAACAGCGTTCATCACTTCTTCAACTTTGTTGAGACGGCAAAGGTCGTACCAGCGTTGTCCCTCAAAGGCTAGTTCCATACGGCGTTCGTCCATATAAGCTTGGAGCAATGCTTCTTTACTATTGCGGGTGCTTGGTGGAAGTTTGCCCAGTCCGGCACGATTGCGGATGAGGTCGATAATGTCGGCTGCACCGTTCAGGTCGGGAGTTTCTCCCATAATCTTGGCTTCAGCCTTAAGAAGTAAGATGTCGGCGTATCTCAGATAAATGATGTTGTTGAACGCAGAGCGGCATTTGTACATGAAGGCATAATGGTCTGCCGGATAATAGTTGCTCCATCCGCAGTCGTACCATACAACTGATTCATTGTAACGTTTCGTGTCTCCTTGTTCCTCATAAAGGCGGATAAGGTCACGGGAAGGGGTAATCCATTTGGCCCAGGTGAAACTTTCATCCCAGTTGCTCAAGTTGCGGCCGAACATCCAAGTACACCAGTTACCGGAACCGGGAGGAAAATGAGCTTCGAGAATTGCCTCCTTGGTATTGCGTACCCGGCAGTCTTTTTTTTCTGTATCATAAGCCCAAAGGTCGCTGAAGTCTTCCACAAGGTCAAAACCGTCGGCAGCCAGTTCATTAGCGTACTTGATAACCTTTGCATAATCGCGTAGAGGTTTTTCTGCATAGACTTTGGCTAGCATGGCACGTGCCACCGATTTGGTAAGTATGCTTTTGTCGGATGCATCGTTTGTCGGGGTGTTGGGGTTTTCCACTGCTTCAGTCAAGTCTTTCTCTATTTGGGTGTAAGCTTCTTCTGCTGTGTTCTGTGGAGGGAAGTAGGTCGGATACATCTCTTCTACGTTGTCTTCGGTGATGTCACCGCCCACAGTAGTGATAACCGGGAAGTTGCCCCATAAGCGTACCATATCGAACATGACCATGGCACGGAATATTTTGGCTTGTGACTGATATTTACCGCGTTCGCTTTCACTGAGGGCCTTGAGCTGATTACAACCTATGATGATGCGGTTGGCTGTGGCAATATCACCCAGAAAACGGTCCCAGTCACGTTTTAGTACGGAATTGGATCCTTCAATGGAATTGGTTTCGTAAGGTACTACTTCTGCACCCGTTGTTCCGGCATATGCATTGTCGGAATGGGCATCACCGATAAGCAGTTTGTCGACATACCAGTGTTCCTGCTGGTCGCGGAATTTTTTGTGAAGGGTTACCATTGAGGTTTCCACATCTTGTACACTGTTGAAAATAGGTTTTTCATCTGCTTTGTCCACTCCTTCCGTTACATCCGAGTAGGTGTCTACCGGATTGTAGTCCAAGTCACACGAGGTTGCGGTCATTGCCAACAATATACCGCAAGCTATACTTTTATATATATGCTTTAATTTCATAAGTTATTTCTCCCTTTTTTAAAATTCAACATTGATACCGAAAACGAATGATTTGCTCTGCGGGTAAGTTCCATAGTCGATGCCCTGTACAGAACCGCTGTTGCCATATTGGTTCACTTCGGGGTCCATGCCTGAATAGCTAGTCCAGGTCAGCAAATTGCTGGCGGTAAAGTAAGGCTGTACGCGGCTGATACCCCATTTCTTGAATTGGCGGCAACGGATGTTGTAAGAGAGTGAAATGTCTTTGACACGCAGGTAGCTGCCGTCTTCTACAAAATAAGTGGAGTTCTTGATGTTGAAGTTGGCTTTTGGGACATTCGTAATCTGTCCGGGTATTCTCCAGCGTTTCAATACTTCCGTTGACTGGTTTTTACCGTCATACATACCCTCAGTTTCCATACGGGACACATTGAAGATGTCGTTTCCATAGCTTCCTTGGATAAAGATGCTCAGGCTGAGGTCTTTCCACGTAAAGGTATTTGTCAATCCGTAGATGAAGTCAGGATTCGGGTCACCGATATAGGTACGGTCGGAAGTGGAAATCTTACCGTCTTCGTTAAGGTCGCGATAAATCAAGTTACCAGTTTCAGGGTCTACGCCGTCGCTGATGTAACCGTAGAAACCACCCAAAGGACGTCCGGGTTCATTGCGTACGATATTCTCTTTCACCACCTCGGCACTGCTTGCTGCTGTATAGATTTTCTGCAACGAGAGCTTGGTCAGCTTGTTCTTATTGAAAGAAATGTTGAAGTCTGTATCCCAGGAGAACTCGCCGGTAAGGTTGTGGGAGTTTATGGAGAATTCAAATCCTTTGTTGGTCATCTCGCCTTCGTTACGGGTGATGCTGGTGGTTGCTGCTGCACCTGCAGGCAGACTTACATTCATTAACATGTCTGTTGTCTTTTTGTAATAATAATCCATGCTGAAGGTCAGTCTATTGTTCAGTACAGTTAAGTCAAGACCGATGTTGGTTTGGTTGGTGGTTTCCCATTTCAGGTCACTTGTTCTTAGGTTGGCTTGGCTGATACCGGGAACTGCATGGTCGTTGCCTTCTTCAAACCATGGTATGCGGTTGATGTTATAACGTTGCAGATACGAGTAATCACCTATGCCGCTTTGGTTACCGGTCTGTCCCCAGCCGCCGCGGAGCTTCAAGTCATCAATCCAAGTAATGTCTTTCATGAATTTTTCTGATGAAATGCGCCAAGCAGCTGAAAAGGACGGGAAAATGCCCCAACGATGGTCGGGATGCAGTTTGGATGAACCGTCGGCACGCATGTTCATGGTAAGCATGTACTTGCTGTCATAATTGTAGGACACGCGGGCGAAATAGGAAGAGATAGCCCACTGTGAAGCTCCTGTTCCGGTACCGTCCCATGAAATTTTATTGGCGGCATTCAGAGTCTGTATTTTATCGTTTCGAAAGTGTGAGCCGTTTATCCAGCTGTTGGTATAGTCCGATTGGGTATAGGAAGAACCAGCCATTATATCAATGCCGTGCTTCTTGATATTGGTGTTGTAAGTCAGTATATTATCGAAAACCAATACGGTATTCATATTCCGGTTGTCAGAGGCTGTACCGAAGCTGTTGCGCCCGTCGGTGGTCGATATTGGATTGAGGAATGTGGTGTTTACCCCGTTGCGACGGTCTAGGGCTACAGATGATTTCAACTTTAGGTTGGGCAGAAAGCTGACGGTAGCAGATCCGGATGCAATGAGGCGGTTCTCCTTGTTCTTGTTGTTTTTCTGGCGGGCCAGGTTTTCCATCGGATTCATGATATTTACCCCATAGAAGTTCTTATTGTATTGATTCGGCTTTTCAAGGTCCCAAATAGGAGCATAGGTCGGTGTGTTGATAACTGAGAGGACTACACCGCCACGGTTGGCACCCGTACCAGAAATGATGCCGGTGTTTCCGATATTGTCGGAGTAGGAGATATTGGCACTTACATTCAGCCAGCTGCGTATTTGGTTGTCGATATTGGCACGGAAGCTATATCGTTTGAAGTATGTACCTTCTAGAATACCTCTTTCATTCAGATAACCAGCAGAGAGAAAGTATTTCATCTTTTCGTTTCCATTAGATACAGCTACTTGGTAGTTTTGGGTCTGTCCGGTTTTGTAAACTTCATCAAACCAATCTGTCTGGTCTGTTAAACCTTCAAGAGCCGTGGGGTTGACAGCCCCGATTTCTTCCTGTAACTCACGGTACTGTTCTGTATTCAGGGCATCCATGCTTTTGGCTACTTTTGTCATACCATATTGTACGTTCAGTGCCACTTTGGCATTGCCTTCTGTTCCGGTTTTGGTCGTAATTAGTACCACACCGTTGGCTGCACGTGAACCATAGATGGCTGCCGATGAGGCATCCTTTAGGATAGAGAGACTTTCAATGTCGTTGGGAGAGAGAAAGTTGATGTTGTCCACGGGCACACCATCCACTACGTAGAGTGGGTCGTTACTACCGTTGAATGAGGTGGTACCACGTACGCGGATACTCATGCCTCCGCCCGGTTCACCGCTGGGTTGCATAACCGACACACCGGCTGCTTTACCTTGCAGGGCTTGGGCTGCCGACACTATGGGCCGTTGGTCCAAATCTTTTGTAGAAACCGTGGATACGGCAGTGGTTACATCTTTACGCTTCACACTCCCATAACCGATGACTACCACTTCGTCAAGCAGTTCGTTGTCTTCCTGCAATGTGATATTCATGTTGGTGGCTGCTTTTACCTCTATCGTTTTGTAGCCGATGAAGGATATTACCAGTGTGGCATTCTGTCCTACACTCAGGGAAAACTCCCCATCCAGATTGGTAACAACACCGTTGGTTGTTCCCTTTTCCAATACAGATGCGCCAATGACCTCCAGGCCTGCGGCATCTACTACTTTACCCGTAGCTGTCAATCGTTGGGCAAATGCATTTGTTGACATTAGCAGTACGAGTAATGTCAGAAGGAGCTTGTAACTCCGCGTAAGAAGATTTCTTGTAATCATTCTCATAGTACTTTAATTAAAAGATTTAATTTATTTTAGAAAAGTATGTTCTAATAGTAACTATTCAGCGAGAACAAAGGATACGAAGAATTAGCCCGTCAGTTTAGACGAGCGCCAATATAGCTTTAAGAGGGGATTGTCCGTTTTTCCAGGCCGTGTCAGCGATAGAATGTAAAGCGTGGA
>NZ_JABXJH010000049.1:0-34625 GCF_013373675.1 Bacteroides sp. L10-4 | reverse complement strand
ATGTACTCCAACTCCACACGTTGTTTCTTGGTAAGTTTTACTTCTGTGATTCTCATAGCTGTATCTTACCTTGGTATTATGCAAAAACCGTGCCAACATATGTACATTAATTTTTAGTAGCTACTTATCTAAAATCTTATCAGGTTTATGAACTTTACTTTGTTAGTGGTCGTCTTATTGACGGCAATCGCTTTCGTGGGTATCGTCATCGCGCTCTCCAATGCGATAGCACCCCGTTCGTACAATGCACAGAAGATGGAGCCGTACGAGTGTGGTATCCCTACCCGCGGTAAATCGTGGATGCAATTCCGGGTAGGTTACTATCTATTTGCCATCTTGTTCCTGATGTTCGAAGTGGAAACGGTATTTCTGTTCCCTTGGGCAGTCATCACCCGTGAGCTTGGTGTGGCAGGACTTTTCAGCATTTTATTTTTCCTGATTATATTGGTTCTGGGCCTTGCTTATGCCTGGAGGAAAGGAGCTTTGGAATGGAAGTAACAAAGAAACCGAAAATCAAATCTATCCCTTATGAAGAGTTTACAGACAACGAAACGTTGGAGAAACTGGTTCGGGAACTTAATGCCGGAGGCGCCAATGTCGCCCTTGGCGTACTGGACGATTTCGTCAACTGGGGACGCAGCAACTCGCTGTGGCCTCTTACATTTGCAACCAGCTGTTGCGGTATCGAATTCATGGCTCTCGGTGCAGCCCGCTACGACATGGCTCGCTTCGGGTTCGAGGTAGCCCGCGCCAGCCCGCGCCAGGCAGACATGATTATGGTTTGCGGAACAATAACCAATAAGATGGCTCCCGTTCTGAAACGTCTTTACGACCAGATGGCCGACCCCAAATATGTAATAGCCGTAGGCGGCTGTGCCGTCAGTGGAGGCCCGTTCAAGAAATCCTATCATGTGGTGAACGGTGTGGACAAGATTCTGCCTGTAGATGTCTACATTCCCGGTTGCCCTCCCCGTCCGGAGGCATTCTACTATGGCATGATGCAATTGCAACGTAAAGTGAAAATCGAGAAATACTTCGGTGGAGTAAACAGAAAAGAAGAAAAGCCGGAAGAGGAAATACTAATGTGATAGAGTTGTAATGTGACAACATTATCACCTTACAACGTTACCACCTTTTTTTATAATTATGGAAATAAAATACATAGAACCCTCAGCCCTGCACGACGAAATGCTGCGTCTGCGAAAAGAGGAACAGATGGACTTTCTGGAATGCCTCAGCGGTATGGACTGGGGAATGCCCGATGAAAAAGATGCACCGGACACTCCCCGTGGACTTGGCGTGGTCTACCTGCTGGAGTCTACTGTTACCGGCAAACGGGTAGCAATACGCACCGCCACTCTGAACCGGGAATGCCCCGAACTTCCTTCTGTCAGCGACATTTGGAAAGCTGCGGATTTTAATGAACGCGAAGTTTACGATTTCTACGGCATCGTCTTCATCGGCCATCCGGATATGCGCCGCCTCTATTTGCGCAATGACTGGGTAGGCTATCCCATGCGCAAAGACAACGATCCGGAGAAGGACAACCCGTTGCGCATGGACAACGAAGAAACTATTGATACCACCACGGAGTTGAAACTGAACCCGGACGGTAGCGTTAAAAATAAAGAGCTACAACTATTCGGTGATGAAGAATATGTTGTGAACATCGGTCCCCAACACCCTGCCACACACGGTGTCATGCGTTTCCGCGTGTCATTGGAGGGTGAAAACATAAGCAAGATTGATGCCAACTGCGGCTACATCCACCGGGGTATCGAGAAGATGTGCGAAAGCCTGACTTATCCGCAAACCTTGGCCTTGACCGACCGTCTGGACTATCTGGGCGCACATCAGAACCGCCATGCCTTGTGCATGTGCATCGAAAAGGCAATGGGCGTGGAAGTAAGCGAGCGCGTACAGTACATACGTACCATCATGGACGAATTGCAACGAATAGACTCCCACTTGCTGTTCTATTCTTGCCTTGCCATGGACCTGGGGGCATTGACCGCCTTCTTCTACGGTTTCCGCGACCGCGAAAAGATACTCGACATCTTTGAGGAGACTTGCGGCGGACGCCTCATCATGAACTATAACACCATCGGGGGTGTGCAGGCGGACATCGCTCCCGGCTTCGTGAAGAAGGTGAAAGAATTCATCCCCTACCTTCGCGGTATCTTGCACGAATATCACGATGTATTCACCGGAAACATCATTGCCCGGCAACGTCTGAAAGGCGTAGGCATACTCTCACGGGAAGACGCCATTGCCTTCGGAGCCACCGGAGGTACGGGGCGTGCCAGCGGATGGGCGTGCGACGTGCGCAAGCGGATGCCGTATGCCGTATATGACAAGGTGGACTTCAAAGAAATCGTCCGCACCGAAGGCGATTCATGGGCACGCTACCTTATCCGTATGGATGAGATTCTGGAAAGCTTGAAGATTATCGAGCAACTGATAGACAACATCCCGGAAGGAGCCTATCAGGAAAAGATGAAACCAATTATCCGAGTACCGGAAGGCACTTATTATGCAGCCGTGGAAGGCAGCCGCGGTGAGTTCGGCGTCTTCCTCGAAAGCCACGGCGACAAGATGCCTTACCGCCTGCATTTCCGCAGTACGGGCTTGCCATTGGTATCGACCGTAAACACCATTTGCCGCGGAGCTAAAATCGCCGACCTTATTGCCATTGGCGGAACATTGGATTATGTAGTACCAGATATTGATAGATAGTATGTTTGACTTTAGTATAGTAACCAACTGGATACACCAGTTGCTGACTTCCCTGATGCCGGAAGGTCTGGCGATATTCCTCGAGTGCGTGGTGATTGGCGTATGCATCATCTTGATGTATGCCGTGCTTGCCATCATCCTGATTTACATGGAGCGTAAGATATGCGCCTTTTTCCAATGCCGCCTCGGTCCGATGCGCGTAGGGAAATGGGGATTGCTCCAGGTGCCTTGCGATGTCATCAAGATGTTGACAAAGGAAATCATTGACCTGAAATTCTCTGACCGGTTCCTCTACAACCTGGCACCGTTCATGGTAATCATCGCTTCTTTCCTGACATTTGCCTGCTTGCCCGTCAACAAGGGATTGGAGGTATTGGACTTCAATGTAGGAGCCTTCTTCCTGCTGGCTACGTCGAGCATCGGCGTAGTGGGTATCCTGCTGGCAGGCTGGAGCTCCAACAACAAATTCTCGCTGATTGGCTCCATGCGAAGCGGTGCGCAGATTGTCAGTTACGAATTGTCCTGCGGATTGAGCATACTGACAATGGTGGTATTGATGGGAACCATGCAGTTCTCCGAAATCGTAGAAGGACAGGCTGACAGCTGGTTCATCTTCAAAGGACATATCCCTGCATTGATAGCCTTCATCATCTACCTCATTGCCGGAAATGCAGAAACCAACCGTGGTCCCTTCGACCTGCCCGAAGCCGAGAGTGAATTGACAGCCGGATACCACACGGAGTACAGTGGTATGGGCTTCGGCTTCTTCTATCTGGCAGAGTATTTAAATCTGTTTATCGTAGCTTCCGTGGCCGCCACCATCTTTTTAGGAGGCTGGATGCCGCTCCACATCGCAGGCCTGGACGGCTTCAACGCAATGATGGATTACATCCCTGGATTCATATGGTTCTTCGGAAAGGCCTTCTTTGTCGTCTTTCTGCTGATGTGGATAAAGTGGACCTTCCCCCGCCTGCGTATCGACCAGATTCTGAATCTGGAGTGGAAGTACCTGGTACCCATCTCCATGGTGAACTTGATTTTGATGGTATTAATTGTAGTATTCAAGTTGCATTTCTAACCGGTGTAGCACCGGAGCAAGATTTCCTTACGGACAATTTCAATAAAGATAAAAATAATGAAAGACAATCACTCTTATATCGGCAGACTCATACATGGCATCACCTCTCTGCTGACAGGCATGAAAACCACCATGATCGTATTCTGCCGTAAAAAGACCACCGAACAATATCCGGAAAACCGCGCGACATTGAAACTCTCCGACCGTTTCCGTGGCACGCTGACCATGCGCCATAATGACGAAAATGAGCATCGGTGCGTGGCTTGCGGCTTGTGCCAGATGGCTTGCCCCAACGATACCATCAAGGTGACTGGAGAGATGGTTGAAACGGAAGACGGCAAGAAAAAGAAGATACTGGCAAAGTACGAGTATGACCTCGGTTCGTGCATGTTCTGCCAACTCTGTGTAAATGCCTGCCCTCACGATGCCATCACGTTCGACCAGAACTTTGAGCATGCAGTGTTCGACCGCACGAAACTGGTCATCACACTGAACCGTCCGGGCAGCCACGTAGAAGAAAAAAAGAAAACAACCGCTCCCAAAGAAGAGACAACAAAGTAATTCGTAAATAGTAATTTGTAATTAAACAACATGGAAATAACTCTTGAAACAGTAGTATTCTACTTCCTTGCGGCTTTTATCACCGTATTTTCCATTTTGACGGTAACGACTCACCGCATGGTGCGCTCAGCCACCTACCTGCTGTTCGTGCTTTTCGGTACGGCAGGCATCTACTTCCTGCTGGGTTACACCTTCCTCGGCTCCGTGCAGATTATGGTCTATGCAGGCGGTATCGTGGTACTTTACGTCTTCTCCATACTACTTACCAGTGGCGAAGGCGATATCATTGAAAAGTTAAAGCGCAGCAGATTCCTTGCCGGACTGGGTGCCACCGTGGGCGGTGCCATTATCGTAGTATTCATCACTTTAAAGCATAAATTCATTGCCACCACCGACGTGGAACCTTTGGAGGTGAACATCAAAACCATCGGCCACCACATGCTGAGCGGTGACAAATATGGTTATCTGCTTCCCTTCGAAGCTGTCAGCATACTATTGTTGGCATGTATCGTAGGCGGATTATTAATAGCACGTAAAAGATAGGAATTATGATACACATGGAATATTATCTGATAGTTTCGGCTATCATGTTCTTCACAGGCATCTACGGATTCTTCACCCGCCGCAACACACTGGCGATACTTATCAGCATCGAGCTGATACTGAATGCCACGGACATCAATTTCGCGGTGTTCAACCGTTTCTTGTTTCCCGGAGGCCTGGAAGGATATTTCTTCTCTTTATTCTCCATCGCCATCTCGGCAGCCGAAACGGCTGTGGCCATTGCCATCATGATCAACATCTACCGTAACATCCGCAGCATCCAGGTGAACAAACTGGATAAGATGAAATGGTAAGAGCAAAAGCCGTCAAGCAATGTTTCTTGAATAGTAATAATTGATAAACATAGTATATATGGAATATACAATATTAATCCTTCTACTCCCTTTCCTCTCTTTCCTCGCTCTGGGGCTTGGAGGTAAATGGATGTCACACCGCACTGCCGGACTTATCGGAACTGCGGCATTGGGTGTGGTCGCAGTGCTTTCCTATCTCACCGCAGGAATGTACTTCAGCGCTCCCCGCCTTGCCGACGGTACGTACGAGACACTGACGCCCTATAACTTCAAATGGCTGCCCTTCACAGAAAGCCTCAGCATCGACATGGGCATTCTGCTCGACCCGATTTCGGTCATGATGCTTGTGGTCATCAGCACCGTTTCGCTGCTGGTACACATATACTCTTTCGGCTACATGAAGGGCGAACGCGGTTTCCAGCGCTACTACGCCTTCCTATCACTCTTCACCATGTCCATGCTCGGACTGGTAGTTGCAACGAACATCTTCCAGATGTATCTTTTCTGGGAGTTGGTGGGCGTATCCTCCTATCTGCTGATTGGCTTCTACTATACGAAGCCCACAGCCATTGCCGCTTCGAAGAAAGCGTTTATTGTTACCCGTTTTGCCGACCTGGGGTTCCTTATAGGCATCCTTGTCTATGGATATTATGCCGGTACATACACCTTCAGCCCCAGTGAGATGGCGCTGGCAAAGGGGGGGGCGGCAATGATTCCGCTTGCCTTGGGACTGATGTTCATCGGTGGTGCCGGAAAGAGTGCCATGTTCCCGCTGCACATTTGGTTGCCCGATGCCATGGAAGGCCCTACGCCGGTCAGTGCACTGATTCACGCCGCTACAATGGTAGTTGCAGGCGTCTATCTGGTGGCACGCATGTTCCCGTTGTTCATAGAATATGCTCCCGGCGTGCTGCACATCGTGGCTTACGTAGGAGCTTTCACGGCATTCTATGCCGCCAGTGTGGCATGTGTGCAGAGCGACATCAAGCGTGTACTGGCATTCTCCACCATCTCCCAAATCGGCTTCATGATGGTGGCGCTGGGTGTATGTACATCAGCCGACCCGCACGAAGGGGGACTGGGCTACATGGCAAGCATGTTCCACCTGTTCACACACGCCATGTTCAAGGCATTGCTGTTCCTCGGAGCGGGCAGCATCATCCATGCCGTACACAGTAACGAGATGTCTGCCATGGGCGGACTGCGGAAGTATATGCCCGTCACGCATATCACATTCCTCATCGCATGTCTCGCCATTTCAGGCATCCCACCGTTCTCAGGATTCTTCTCCAAAGATGAAATCCTGACGGCCTGCTTCCAGTTCAGTTCCACCATGGGATGGATTATGACAGTGATTGCAGGTATGACAGCATTCTATATGTTCCGCCTCTACTACGGTATCTTCTGGGCCGGCTCGGAGCCGGGACAAAAGTCGGCAAGCGGAGGCTTAGCGCCCGGGCAACAGTCGGCAAGCGATGTAAGCGACAGCCACGTGCCTCACCCCCACGAGAGTCCGCTGGCGATGACCCTGCCCCTGATGCTCTTGGCTGTAGTTACGATAGTCGCCGGTTTCATTCCTTTCGGCCACTTCATCTCTGCCAACGGCACGACATATAGCATCCATCGGGATTGGAGTGTGGCAGGTACGAGTATTGTCGCAGCAGTGATTTCCATCGCCATCGCCACCTACATCTATGCAGGTAGCCGGCAGCCCGTTGCCAATGCGCTGGCACGCCGTTTCAAAGGCTTGTGGACGGCTGCTTACCACCGCTTCTATCTGGACGAAGCCTACCAGTTCGTCACCCACCGCATCATCTTCGGCTGCATTTGCCGCCCCATCGCCTGGTGGGACCGCCATGTGGTGGACGGCTTCTTCAACTTCCTTGCCTGGAGTGCCGAGGCTATCAGTGACGAGATACGCGGTCTGCAGAGCGGACGCATCCAGCAATATACATTTGTATTCTTGCTGGGCACGCTGGCACTGATACTGTTGCTATTGCTATAACCCGAGATTTTTCAATCGTAAATCGCAAATCGTTAAATCGTAAATATAAAGATGAACTTTTTATCATTATTTGTTCTCATCCCCTTGCTGATGTTGCTGGGTCTTTGGCTCAGCCGCAACATCGCACAAATACGTGCGGTGATGGTGACCGGTGCATCGGCTCTGCTGGTTCTTTCTACAGCATTGACCGTGATGTACCTCCATGCACGCCACGCCGGTGCCACGGACGAGATGCTGTTCCGTGCCGACATGGTCTGGTATCCAGCACTCAACATCCACTATTCGGTAGGTGTAGACGGTATTTCGGTAGCCATGCTGCTACTTTCGGCCATCATTGTCTTCACCGGAACATTCGCCTCCTGGAGGCTGCAACCGCTGACTAAAGAATATTTCCTTTGGTTCACCTTCCTTTCCATCGGTGTGTTCGGATTCTTCATCTCGATAGACTTGTTCACCATGTTCATGTTCTACGAGGTTGCCCTCATTCCCATGTATCTGCTTATCGGCGTATGGGGGTCGGGGCGCAAGGAGTACTCTGCCATGAAGCTGACTCTGATGTTGATGGGCGGCTCCGCCTTCCTGCTTATCGGTATTCTGGGTATCTACTACGGTGCCGGAGCCACCTCCATGAATCTATTGGAAATAGCACAGATGCACAATATCCCCATCGAACAGCAACGTATCTGGTTCCCTCTCACCTTCCTGGGTTTCGGTGTGCTGGGCGCTCTGTTCCCGTTCCACACATGGAGCCCCGACGGTCACGCCTCCGCACCGACTGCCGTTTCCATGCTCCATGCCGGTGTATTGATGAAGTTGGGAGGTTACGGATGTTTCCGCATAGCCATATATCTGATGCCCGAAGCTGCGCAGGAACTGGGATGGATATTCCTCATTCTTACCGGAATCTCCGTGGTATACGGTGCATTCTCCGCTTGTGTGCAAACCGACCTGAAGTATATCAATGCCTACTCTTCCGTCAGCCATTGCGGCCTGGTGTTGTTCGCCATCCTGATGATGAACCGGACGGCTTGCACGGGCGCCATTCTGCAGATGCTCTCTCACGGACTGATGACAGCCTTGTTCTTCGCCCTTATCGGTATGATATACGGACGTACCCATACGCGTGACGTCCGCGAGCTCTCGGGTCTGATGAAGATTATGCCTTTCCTGGCCGTCTGCTATGTAATTGCCGGTCTTGCCAATCTGGGATTACCCGGGCTCAGCGGTTTCATTGCCGAAATGACCATCTTCACCGGTTCGTTCCAGCATCCCGATACGTTCCACCGTGTGTGGACAGTCATTGCATGCAGTTCCATCGTGATTACGGCAGTCTATATCCTGCGACTGATAGGAAAGATTCTCTACGGAACCTGCACCAACAAACATCACCTCACCCTGAGCGACGCTACCTGGGATGAACGTACAGCGGTCATTATCCTCATTGCATGCGTTGCCGCTCTCGGTATGGCACCATGGTGGATTAGCGGCATGATCGGAGACAGCGTATTGCCGATAGTCAATGCACTGTAAATTGTAAACAGAAAATTGTAAAACAGTAAATACATAGTCATGGATTATTCTCAATTCCTCCTGCTCAAAGAAGAGCTTTCGCTGATATTGGTCATCGTCATCCTTTTTGTCGCCGACCTCTTCATGAGTCCGGATGCACACAAGAATGACGGCAAACCGTTGCTGAACACAATGCTGCCAGTTGTTCTGCTGACCATACATACACTTATCACCATCGTTCCCGGTCCTGTGGCCGATGCCTTTGGCGGCATGTATCACAACCAGCCGATACAGAGCATCGTGAAATCCATCCTCAGTATAGGTACACTGATTGTATTCCTGATGGCCCACGAATGGATGCGCCTTCCGGACACTGCCATCAAACAAGGTGAATTCTACATTCTGACACTTTCCACCTTGCTGGGCATGTACTTCATGATTTCCGCCGGTCACTTCCTGATATTCTTTATCGGACTGGAGACAGCAAGCATCCCAATGGCAGCACTGGTTGCCTTCGACAAATACCGCCACCACTCTGCCGAGGCCGGTGCCAAGTATATTCTCACGGCACTGTTCTCCAGCGGATTGCTGCTGTACGGATTATCTTTGATTTACGGTACGGTAGGCACCCTCTACTTTGCCGACATACCGGCACGCCTCACCGGCGACCCGTTGCAAATCATGGCATTCGTATTCTTTTTCTCCGGCATGGGATTCAAAATATCACTGGTGCCTTTCCATCTTTGGACAGCAGACGTCTACGAAGGTGCTCCAAGCACAGTGACAGCCTATCTGAGTGTCATCTCCAAAGGCTCTGCCGCCTTCGTGCTGATGACTATCCTCATCAAGGTATTCGCTCCGATGGTGGAGCAATGGCAGGAGGTACTGTACTGGGTCATCATCGCTTCCATCACAATGGCCAACCTCTTCGCCCTGCGCCAGCAGAACCTGAAGCGGTTGATGGCTTTCTCCAGTATTTCGCAGGCGGGTTACATCATGCTGGGTGTCATCAGCGGAAGCGCACAAGGTATGACGTCGCTGGTGTACTACGTGCTGATATATATGTTTGCCAATCTTGCCGTGTTTACGGTCATCACCATCGTGGCATTGCGGGCGCATAAGTTCACGTTGGAGGAATACAACGGTCTGTACGTCACCAACCCGAAAGTGACGTTCCTGATGACGCTGGCCCTGTTCTCTCTGGCAGGCATCCCGCCGTTTGCGGGCTTCTTCTCGAAGTTCTTCATCTTTGCGGCAGCCTTCGAAGGCGGTTTCCATCTGCTGGTATTTATTGCCCTTGCCAATACAATCATCTCGCTTTATTACTATCTGAGGATTGTAAAGGCGATGTACATCAACAAGAGCGACGAACCGATTGCGACATTCCGCAGCGACTACTATACACGTGCCAGCCTGGCCATCTGTACGCTGGGTATCGTGATACTGAGTATTGCAAGTGCGGTATATCAATCCATCGACAAGTTCTCATTCGGATTATAGCCGGAGGGCATCATCACTCGCCACATGTCACGCAGATTGACACGAAGAATCTTTAGAAGTACTGATAATCAGAAACTTTTTCTTGTGTCAATCTGCGTAATTCGTGTTGAGTGTATATTCTGACACGTGCCCGATAAGTCTTCGCGTATCATTTTACCGGAATGTCATGCAAGGACATTCTATCCAATTATCCGGGAAATGCGATGCCGCAAGGCATAATTATCCCAACGGATTCTCGCCTTGGTCACCGTCATTGCCGCCGTCGGGATTGCCGCCGGAAGAATTGCCGCCATTGGCAAGTTTCTCTATATCCGTCCAGTCCACATCTACATCCACCATAGAGCGGGTGGTTATCTGCTTGCTGCTACTGCGTTTCACTTCGGGAATAAAACGTACCCGTATGCCATTAATCTGTGCGGAATTTACTTCGGCAGACGTGGCTACGCCTTTCTTGTTCGTGGCGGTGGTATAATAGAAAGTACCTACCCCTTCAATCTTCACGGTACGTCCCATAGCCATATAGTCGGCCATTACGCCTCCCAGGTTCTTCAGCACGGCATACGTGTCACCGCGGGTAACGGTAGAGAGCAAGGAGAGCTTGTCCGCCACCTTGTCCGTAGCAATAGGCGTACCGATGGTAATTGCTTTCGGATACCACAAATCGTTCAGCTTCGATTGGAATTTCTTGTAAAATGCCATAATAATAATGTTTTAAATGATTAATAATATATAGTTGATTTCTCTTGTCTCACCCGAGAAGCAGAAGTCTTCACCGCGAGGCCTCAGCGATTCAGCCCTCTGCTTTTCTCAAATTCGATGTCGCAAAGTTAGGGTGGAAAAGAAGGGAAAACAAGAAAATGGCATCTACAGCCTGTTTTCATAAATCACTAATAAACAAGCTTTTGCAAAACAGTCATCTCTACAAGGGGAAGAGAAATACAAGAGGAACATGGCATCAATCTCTACAAGCGAGAGGCGCAAATGGCTGATAATGAGACATGACTTTCTAATGAATCTCTACAACAACCGTCAAAGCCGTTCTTCGTTCTACCCTCATGTCACGCCCCTTTCGTTTAAAGGAACAGATTTTATCCGCATATTTTACCATCTGTGACTCTCGTCAACGGAGTTTCCTCCTACCCCCTCCAGAACACCTTCCGGGAGGGGGTACAATGAGTCAGGGAGTGAAAGGCATTCAGTCCCTGAGTGAAAGGCTTTCAGTCCCTGACTGAATCAGGTTCCTTCAATGAGCGAAACGGAAAACTTCCGCAAACGAAGTTTTTCTGAAGATATTTGTAAAAAAAAGCACAATTATCCGCATGGAAGATAAAGCTTCCAATGTCTTTTTCCCCCTACTCTACTTCTCCGAACGCCCTTCGGAAATCTCTGCCCGAGGGCAACTGGAACACCTGCAAGTCGAATTCGGGGATAATCGCCAGCACATGGTCGAAGACATCGGCCTGCACCCCCTCGTATGGCACCCAGTCTTTCAGGGCACAGAAGAAATAAAGCTCCATCGGAATGCCGTGGTCGGTAGGCTGTAGCTGGCGCACCATGCAGGTCAGCTCTTGGTTTACGTCGGGAAGACTTTTCAGATAAGCCGTCAGATAGGCACGAAACACACCCAGATTGGTCTGGCGGCGTCCGTTGACAAGGATGGAATTATCAATGCCGTTTTCCGCATTGTACTTTTCAATCACTACTTCCGTCTGTTCCACATAATCTTTCAGCAGCTGTATCTTGCGATATTTCGCCAGCATCTCCGGTGTGCAGAAGCGGACACTGGTCATGTCGATATTGATGCTGCGCTTCACACGCCGCCCGCCACTCTCGAGCATGCCGCGCCAGTTCTGGAAGGAGTCGCTGACAAGCAGGTAAGGAGGGATGGTGGTGATGGTATTGTCCCAGTTGCGCACTTTCACGGTGTTCAGTGTCACTTCTATCACCGTGCCGTCGGCACCATACTTGGGCATGGCAATCCAGTCGCCCACCTTCAGCATGTCGTTTGCCGAAAGCTGCACACCGGAGACAAAGCCCATAATGGAATCCTTGAACACCAGCATCAGGATGGCAGCCGAAGCACCCAGTCCGACAAGCAGCGAAAGCGGGTCGCGGTCTATCAGCTCGCCCACAACCACAATGCCGCCCACCAGCCACAGAATGACCTGCATGGTCTGCAACATCCCCTTCAGGGGGCGGTCGCGGAACTGCTCCCTCTCGCTGTACACACAGTAAACGGCTTTCAGGAAAGAGTTGACGAAGCTCAGGAATGTTATGATAATGTAAATAAGGCAGATGCGACGGATGAAATCCATCGTGGAGGAGGTGGACTCGGCAAATGCCACCGGAACAAATATATAGATGATGATGGGAGCCACCATACGGCTGAGGTGCACCATCACTTTGCGGTCGAACACGATGTCGTCCCAGGTAGCCTTGGTCTTCTTTACCAACTGCGCCACTACCCTCAACAGAATCTTCCGGCACAAGGCATCTGCCAGAAAAGCGATGGCAAGTACCAGTGCAAAGGCAATGAACGGGTCGAGCATGTCGGCACTGGAAGGGGATATGCCCCAAGAAATCAAAATATCGTCTATTTTCTTCAGTATTTCCATAATGTAGCCTCTCCCCCCGGCCCCTCCCCCGCAGGGATGGGGGACGGGGGATACTTTTATTGTGTATCAACTATTATTCTATTCTCTCTTTATGCCGTTCTCCCTTCCTTCTCTCCCTACAGAGTCGGGAGAGAGGCTTAGGAACTCCCGTATATCTTCCTTTAACCACTGATAAAGATAAAGGTTCTTGTAGCCGCTGTTTTTTTTCAGCATCACGGACACATTGACCTGGCTGTTCTCATAACCCGCCAGTTCGTTGCGGAACTGTTCGTCATGCCCTGCCAGGCGCTTTATCTCCTGCTCGCGCTCGCGACGCAAGACGGTACATACCGGGATGAGGAGTTTCAGCACCACATAGTCCATGATATGATGCCCCTGGATATAGAGATAGGTATTGTCCGGAGTCAGTCCCAGACGTTCCAGTTCCGTCCCCAGTTGCTCCACCCGGTCGATATGATGCGGAAAACGGGTTTGCAGTTCGGACAGCTTCGCCGATACCGTCTTTTGCATCTCCTCCAGACTGCGGTAAGGATGGCGCAGGTTTATCTCCTGCAGGCGCACGCAGACGTTGAAGTCGTACATCGGGAAGGTATGCGTGTCGTGCCGGCGATAGAACCAGATATTCCACAGAAACAACGGATAGGCAATCTGCGAATAACGCTTCAGGAAAGCGGAAAAGTCCAGAATATGCCGGTCGTTCAGCGTTGCCTGCACACAGACCTCATGCAGGCTGTCGGCAAAGCAGTGAAAGTTCTCGATGGCATAACCGTACGTCTGGAAGATATAGGGACTCTTGTTTATCTTATGCGATACTTTGGTGGCACCTTGAAGCAGGAAGTCGTAGTCGCTGTCTACACACGCTATCAGGCTGCGCCCCAGTTCCGATGTGTTCAACGTATTCATCAGCACCATCTTCTTGCCCTTTGTCAGAGAGGTGGCAGACGGAAGCATCACCTGGAAATAGCGTTCCTCATTCTCGAACTCGGACAACAGTGTCCGCCAGAAAGCGATGTCGTCATAGCTCTCCACATAGGCCACTATGCGCCTGCGTGCACTCTTGGGAGACAACTTGCGGGCGGCATCCAGATAGGCGGAAGTCAGGTTATGTTTTAAAGAAGTAGACACTTTTGCAGGGATTAGGGATTAAGGATGAGGGACTAAGGATGATATCTCGCTGACTTCGGTGACGGCATCCAGCCAGCCCTCCATGATGACGGCAGGCGAATGGGTGGTGAGGATAAGCTGCACATTGGGATTCAGATTGCGTATCATGCCGATGAGCTTCTGCTGCCATTCGATGTGCAGGGAGGCTTCCGGCTCGTCCATAAACAGCACGCAGTGGTCATCGTCACGCACCAGCACAGTCAGCAGGATGACCAGCATCTGCTTCTCGCCCGAAGACAGTTTGTAGGGCAGCAGGCGTTCACCGTTCTGATAGAAAACGATGTCATTGCTTTTACGGTCTATCTTCTTATGGGTATAGCTGAAAAGCTCGTCAATCATATCCTGGAATTTCCGCTTGGGAAGAGAAAGGGAAGGAGCCAGGCTGCGCTGTTCTTCGTCACCGCTAAGCAATTCTATCATTTTGTTGCCGATGTTCACCTGATAGTCCAGATAACGGCGCTGGAGCAGATAGAGCTGCCAGTCCAGTTCCGACTTCACGTTGGCATCGGCCATGCGTGCCGTAAAGTCGCCCATGATGAGGGGGCGGTCGTAGCTACGGATTACATCATAGGGAATAAAGGTGGCGGCGGAATTGTCGAAATAGACGCGTACCCCGTTCTTCTCGTCACTCTTCACTTCACCCGATGTCTGTTCCAGATAGTTGACCGAACGGTTCAGGATAGTGGTCTTCCCCACTCCGTTGATGCCGGAAAGAATATTGACGTCAGGACGCAGGTCCCAGGCAATATCGTACCGATGCCACAATCCGTGTATTTCGATACGCTTGATGTAATTGGCTTGTACTTCCATGGTTTCTTGCTTTAACTAAAAGCAAATATACACGATAATCTCTTATTTCCACGCCCATGAACCAGAAAAATCATATCATGAAAAATTTTCTCTTTTCAGAAAATAGTCGTTCTTTTGCACCCGCAAAGAACAAAAGAGTATGAACAAGAACATTCAAGGGCATCTGTTCGCCCTTGCCGCAAATATCTTATGGGGCCTGATGGCACCTATAGGTAAGTCGGCTCTGGTGGAGTTTTCCGCATTGTCAGTAACCACATTCCGTATGGTAGGCGCAGCCGCCTGCTTCTGGCTCCTCTCCTTGTTCTGCAAACGCGAGCAGGTAGACCACCGGGACATGCTGAAGATATTTTTCGCCGCACTCTTCGCCTTGGTATTCAACCAGGGCGTTTATATCTTCGGCCTCTCCATGACTTCGCCCATAGACGCCTCCATCGTCACAACCATGCTGCCTATCGTCACCATGATAGTGGCTGCAATCTATCTGAAAGAGCCGGTCACCGGCAAGAAAGTACTGGGTATCTTCGTGGGGGCCATGGGAGCATTTATACTCATCATGAGCAGCCAGACCACCGGTGCCGGCAATGGCAGCCTCATCGGAGACCTTCTCTGCCTGCTCGCTCAAATCAGCTTCTCCATTTATCTGACCGTATTCAAGGGGCTGTCGCAGAAATACTCTCCCATCACCCTGAACAAGTGGATGTTTGTCTATGCCTCCATGTGCTACATCCCGTTCTCTTACCACGACGTTGCTGCCATAGAATGGAGCAATGTCTCCACAGCCGCCCTGCTGCAAGCGGGATATGTGGTTGTGGGAGGAAGCTTCCTTGCCTATATCTTTATAATGAGTGCACAAAGGTTGCTGCGTCCCACGGTAGTGAGCATGTACAACTATATGCAACCCATCGTGGCCTCAACCGTTGCCATCGTCCTAGGATTGGGGGTGTTCAATCCGGAAAAGGGGATAGCCATAGCCTTGGTATTCCTGGGAGTATACATCGTGACACAAAGCAAGTCGCGCAAGGATTTCGAGAAAGAAGGGAAAGAACCATAATGATGAGATATGTTAAGTACTTAACAAACAGATTTATATTATTCACTTAAAACAAAAGGAAAATGAAAAAGATTACCTTGTTTTTATTTATGATGCTCGCTGCAATGGCGGTAAAAGCACAAGTTTATGCAGGAGGAAGCCTTGGCTTCTGGTATGACAACGGAGATGATGGCGGAATTGAAACCACAACATTCACCATTTCTCCCGAAATAGGTTACAACCTCAACTCCAAGTGGGCAATAGGTGTGGCACTCGGTTTCTCTCACATAACCGCCAGCGACGAAACCAAAATAAAGACTACCGGATTTGCCATCGCACCCTACGCACGTTTTTCTTTCTACGAAAACAAGATGGTACGCTTGTTCATTGACGGCGGCTTTGGATTCTCGACCGTAAACAGTGATGTGACAAAGACGATAGACGGCATTGAAGTAGGTTTCAAACCCGGCATTGCCCTAAAGCTGAACGAACACTTCAGCCTAGTCGGCAAGGTGGGATTCTTAGGATATCGGGATGACTATATATCCGGTGCCGACGGACAAGGATTGCTATTGAGCAGTGAAGATTTGTCTTTGGGATTCCACTATGAGTTCTAATCCACTCCCTTCTTCTTGTTTTTATCCCTTTCGCAATTCCGCGAAACAGATATCCAGCAGATTCTTGGAGACACAAAGGAAGTCAGGTTGCCTTGCAGCACCTGGCTTTCTTTATCAACCAGTATCGCCTCAATCTTCGGACTTTCCCTGACTACGCTCCACCATGATGACTCACAGTGTTCCGGCACGCACCCGGCTCAGAGACTCGGGAGTCATTAACAGATAAGATGCCATGTGGTTGACTGAGGCACGCCGGGCTATCTCCGGATAGTCCCTGACGAAACGCGCATACCGCTCACGTGAGGTTTCGAAACGCCAAGAGTCAGCTTTATATTGGGAAAGCATTAAAGACCCCTCCAGCAAATGACGAAGCAGACGGGCTATATGCAGATAGCGCTCAGAGAGTTCGACCAGCCCTGCATACGAAATGCTCCAGATGACGCCTTCCTCCAGAGATTCCAGCTGAAGGCAATTACGGCGTCCGGTGAAAAGGCTGACGATGCACATAGCGCCGTCACCGTCGCAGGCAAAGTTCTCGGTAATGTCCCGGCCTTCTTTGAAATAGAACTGGCGAAGCAGTCCTTTCTCTACGAAAACAATATCCCTGGCTATATCTTTCTCACTAATCAACAGCTCTCCTTTGTGCACCTCACGGCGTACAAACAAACCGGCAATGAGCTCCAGCTCCTCGGAAGGGAGTTCATGAAGGCGGTGGGTAAACCGCCGCGCCACTTCCATGTTGTTTTCCTTAGTCATCGATATAGGGAAAGGGATAATGCCCTTATTTCTTCAGTTCTGCAAAATAAGTGTCCAGCAAGTTCTTGGCAGCTACAAAAGAAGTCAAGTTGCCTTGCAGCACTTGGGTTTCCTCGCCAGTCAGCATCGCTTCAATCTGCGGATTATGATAGAAGCTGTCGCGCAGCTGTTCGTTGATAGTCTCATACATCCAGTATTTGCTTTGTTCGTTGCGGCGGTATTCAAAGTAGCCGTTCTCTTTCACAAAGTCAATGTATTTGTAGACCATATCCCACACTTCTTTTACACCAAGATTATAGAACCCGGAATAAGTCAGCACTTGAGGAGTCCAACCGCTCTCCGGAGCCGGGAAGAGGTGCAGTGCGTTACGGAACTGCGTTGCTGCCAGCCTGGCCCGCTCCAGATTGTCGCCATCAGCCTTATTAATGACAATAGCATCGGCCATTTCCATGATGCCTCGCTTGATGCCTTGCAACTCATCACCCGTACCCGCCAGCTGTATCAGCAGGAAGAAGTCTACCATGGAATGTACGGCAGTCTCGCTCTGCCCCACCCCTACCGTCTCTACAAATATCTTGTCGAAACCGGCAGCCTCACAAAGCACAATCGTTTCACGCGTCTTGCGTGCCACACCACCCAGCGAACCGGCAGAGGGACTGGGACGTATAAAGGACTTGGGATGGACGGAGAGTTTCTCCATACGCGTCTTATCACCGAGAATACTGCCTTTGCTGCGTTCGCTGCTCGGGTCAATGGCAAGAACGGCCAATTTGCCACCGTGTTCCTCCAGTACATGCAAGCCAAATACATCAATAGAGGTACTCTTACCAGCACCGGGCACACCGCTGATACCCACACGGACAGAGCTGCCCGAATAGGGCAAACACTTCTCTATCACCTCCTGCGCCAAAGCCTGGTGCTCCGGTTTCACACTCTCCACCAGCGTCACAGCCTGGCTGAGTACCGTAACATCACCTTTCACTATACCCTCCACATAGTCTGATACGGACAGTTCACGCTTCTTCCGTCTGGGACGGTTCTTCAAGTAAGGATTGACCGATGAAGGCTGCTCAATGCCTGCATTGACAACCAAGCCTTTATATGCTTCATTATTTTCGGGATGTTCCATAATTTAATGCGCTAATATGGTTAATGTGCTAATATGCTAATGCAGGCCATGTGCCAATGTGATAAATGCGTTAATAGGCTTTTAGGATAATTGCGACTATCTCCATTAGCACATTTCCCACATTAGCACATTACTTTATATTGATTTCAACTTTCGGCTGCATAGGGTCATTGGTAATCATCAGCAGGCGCAGATGACGACGCTTCTTACCTATATTCTTTTTCATTACCGTTACCCGCAGGCGGGTGCTTTCGCCGGGTTGCAATACACTCTTCTTGAGGTTAACTCCCACTGCCGAGTGGAATACCTGAAGCTTGTTTATCTGTAAAGGAGAACGCCCGGTATTGGTAATGGTGATATCTTGATGTGCTTTTGACTTCTTGGCCAATATCGCACTCATATCAACCTCTTTGGCAGAAAGGCTGATGGCAGGAGCATTTGCCTTCTCCACTTCCGTCATTCCGGAGAAATCCGGCAGAAGAATGGCAGAAACGGGAATCTCGTTTTCATCGCCCACCTTGTCACCGGAAAAGCGAGAAAGATAAACCGACGCTTGAGTCAGTCCGAGGTCAGTCAGTCTTTCCGAATTCAATTTAAGTGTAATCACTCCTCTTTCTCCCTTTTGCAAGACATTGGGCTCTACTTTAGTCTGCAAATAAGGGGGCAGATGCATCAGTACCGGTTCATAAGGACGGTCGGAAAGATTGACCACGCCGATATGAATCACCTGCTGCTCACCATGCTGAATATCTGGGAAGTCGAGACTGTTCTTGTCAATACGTATCTGACCGATAAGAAAAGGATGTGTCTTGGTGAAATCCTTGATTTCCCGAACAACCTCTCCATTGAATTTCAAATAGACCAGATTGGGCTGCGCATTGCTGTAAATGGCCACGGATTTCTGGAAATGTCCCAATGCTTCGGCATCGAAAGTCACATTCACCATTCCTTTTGCTCCCGGTGCAATGGGCGTTTTTGTCCACTGTACCACGGAGCAGGCGCAATCCGGCTCTACTTCTGTAAGCACCAAAGGCCGGTCACCCGTATTGGTGATGGTATATTGCACAGTCGCGGGATGCTTCCATTCTATCTGGCCGAAGTCGTGCATCTCTGTATTCGAAGTAAAACGCGCTTGTGCTACGGCAGCCAATACCACACTTGCAAGCACATATAAAGTTATCAATATCCGCTTCATCTATTTTTCTTAATATCAAGGTTTCCTAATTCTGCTGCTCTCATTGAGAAACTGTTTTGATTTTATTTCAGCTTCCTTCTGAGGAAACATGAAAAAAGAAAAACAAAACAGTTTCTCAATATTAGTCGGACAAAAATAGGTGTTTTTAGCGAGAGTACCTAAAATAGCGTGGCGCAATTTACTGAAATTGCGCCACGCAGTCATCTTTATCAACAAATCAGATAATGATGAAAAAGTTTCATTTTTTCCGGTATCGAGCCCCTCGCTCCCCCGGTGTGAGAAAAATGCCCTGCACAGAAGAGACCGGGAGAGAGAAGGGTAAGGCCGAAAGGGAAGTTGTGTGAAGACATATTTACACCTTAACACTAATCACACTGATTGACCACGATATCACCTCCCGCCGAATGCGAGGCATACTCCGGAGCATATGCACACTGTATAGTGGCCAGCCCCGTTTCGTATGTTCCGCCACGGGATATGCGATAACTGTGCTCCAAGACATAAACGCCTTTGCCCAAATGGTCGAAGAAAAAATTGGTTGCGGCATCTTCCACTTCTGCATAATAACCGAGGCCATTACTCCAACGATAACCGGAAAGCGAACCTATAGGTTCAAAGCAGGCACCCCGCTGGTCTTTCAACTGAACAAAATCCATAGCACGGTCTAAGCGAATAGTCAAACGGGCCACCACCTTATCACCGACAGACAACCGGGTTCCTTCTGCAACCGGCTGCAAGGACTTGCTGCCTCCGGCCGATATACGTTCCACATAAAGTTTCTTCTCTACATTCAATTCACAGCCCTGCTGCTTTACATCGGATATGGGTGACAGATACTGAGCATAAACAGCTCCCCAGGCAATGCCTGCATCCCGTTTCTCTACTGTGACGGTTTTAGCTTTCAGCTCCGGACTTCCTTGGGCGAAGGTTTCCTTGACATAACCCAGTCCCGGGATTGCCGTCTTTGCAGGCGACAATGTTTCCACAACTTTATCACCTAACGTAATACGTACGTCTCCCCGGCTTTCCAGCAGATTAGTGCCCTGACAAAGCAATGCATAAACAGCATCAGCCGTTGCAACCGGAGAATTCCAGCCGGCAGTCTGCTTCTGTTTCAGCAGCCAGAGCTTCATTTCCTCCACCAAAGCATCGTTGCCACCTGCCATGCGCAAAGCTTCCATTACTTCCACGTGGGCAGGGATGGGAAGCATACCCCAGTTGTATGGATTTGCATGGAAAGCAAAGTATGCGCCCATTTCATCCGTTTGTACCAGATGTTCCTTGAGGGAAGCAATGAATTCATTCGCCTCGGCTGTACGCCCTGCAGCTTTCAGAATGATGGCAGACTGTGCCTTGCTACTCATTGTTCCATCTTTAAGATTGGCACCTACTTTTGATAGGAAATAGCGGTAAGCCGCTTGATTGTCTACCGGCACTTGTTCGCCGCTAAGGGCTATCAGATACAGATATGTCATTGCCGATTCGGAATTGGCAGTAATTCTGGCGCCATTTTTTTCGGCCTTACGGATATTGCGATACTCTTCCAAAGCCTGCCGGTTCAAATAGCCGAAAGCTTTCTGCCGCATGGCGGCAACTTCTTCAGGCAGTTCATTCTTCGTCAGCAAAGGAAGACGAACAAGCAATCCTGTAATATAGCCGGTTATATAGCGACTGCCGGACATTCCTTTATACCAGCTCCATCCACCGTCTTCACCCTGCAATTCTTTCAATTTGGTAAAAGCGGAAAGATTGCGGTTATTCAGTTGGTTGATATCGAACAGCATGGCAATACGTGCCTGCTGTTCAGCCTCAGTAGTAGCTTCCAATACCCACGGAGACTCGCTGAGCAGGATATTCTTCACACCCTGATTCTTCTCCAACCGGCTGAGGAAGGTTTCTTTCGTGCCACCGGCAGTCTGCCAACTGTCAAATACAGTCTTAATCCGTGGCTGGCTGTTGGCAATGAAGCCCGCCAGACTATTGGCATACCAAGCGGTAGCCCAAGAAATGGCATTATCATTGCCAGGCAGGCTCAATGCCGGCAAAGCCTGCACGGCATACCAAGCCGGATTCCCGGTGAATTCCACAGTCAGACGACGGTCTGTTGCTGTACGGCTATTACGATTGAAAAGACTGTCTAATGAGAACGTACGGGTCTCCTCGCCGCGGATAGGCATAGCAAGCGTTTCCGTAATATACTCCTTATTGCTTAATACGGGCAACAGATGCTGCTCTCCATCGCTGAACGTACCTCCATCGGCAACCATACGAACACCAAGCAAGTCATAGCGGTCGGACACTTCAAAATGGAAGTTGACGGCAGTATTTCTTCCCGCTTCTACCGAGAATTTCCGGTGCTGGGTAGCAATAACTTTCTCCGTCATAGGGTCGAACAACGTCAATACTGCCGTTCCTTTCATCGCTTTACCCGTCAGATTGGCTATTGTTCCTACTATCTGCGTTTTATCTCCAACGCGGACAAACCGAGGCATATTCGGAGTCAGCATAAACTCCTTGGCAGTTACAACGGAAGCATCCAACATCCCGGTTAGCATATCCTTGGTATGCGAGTAGCCACGGAAATTCCAACAAGTCAGGCTCTGCGGCATCGTAAAGGAAAACGCAAGCTCCCCTTGTTCGTTGGTACGGAGTTGAGGATAAAAAAAGGCTGTTTCGGCAAAGTTGACGCGAAGTCCCTCAATAGGTTGCAAGGCCTCGCCAACCGGTATCATTTCCGATTCAAAAACAACATCTTCCACTGCGTCTTCCGCTACTTGCGCAGGAGCATATTTCACCTCAACAGCATTCCCGGATTCTTTTTTGGCAGCAAGCATCGGTTGGTTGGCACCTTGTATTCTAAAATTACCGGTCAATGAGCTATTCCGGGTAGTCCCATATCCTACAACACTTACTTCTTCCAAAAGTGCAGTTTCTTCTACCATCACTATCTGCATCCTTCCATCCATATAAGGAGAACAGAAGCGGTCGAACGACCACACCGGAACCCTCCAAGCCTTCAACGGGAAATAAATGGAGAAGCGATTGCTATTATAACGGCTCGCACCACGGAATGCTCCATACAGATTATCCGGATAGAAGACCCGTAGTATCTGGTCACTCTTATAAATCTTATCCAGTGAAGCGTCGTACATCGTAGCCAATATCTCAGCCGCAGCAGGCATGCCTTGAGGCGTCTTTATGACGAGCTTCCATTCTTCCTCCTGTCCGGGACGCAAACGGTCACGGAACACTTCCCATTTCATGTCAAGAGCACGTTCCGGCTGCCGCTTCTTCAATTCAACCTGATGACTGTACATCTCACCATCTTTCACAAAACTGAAAAGAATGACGACTCCCTTGCCATATGCTTCCTTATAAGGGAATTCCATACGGATAATGGTATCATCCAACCGCAACACACGGCTTTCAACGCGTTTTCTATCACAAAATACATCCATCAGCACGTATGCGTCCCGATAAGAAGTTCCCAAAAGGAAAGCGGCAGGATGCTGTTCGTCAAATTGTTCATTTTCTTTATAATAGAAGAAATCGGTAAACGTAGCCGGACGTTTGTCACTCTTTGAAAAGAGCATGAAAGCATCACCGCCATAATCTCCATTGTTTTCTTCACGGCTTAAGCTGTCACGCACGGAAAGCTCCAGACGATAACTGCCTGAAGGCAGTTTACCCCAAGCAGAGAAATCCTGAAGTCGACCGGGCGTGAAAACACCTTCCAATACAGGTTGTTTCGAATCAACTCCCATCTTTCTATCATTCTTCACCCTATCTTGCTCTACAAATGAATAAAGCCGATAGTGGCCTTCAATGTCTTGAGAAACATCCATCATATTATTCACCCCAAAAGTGAAGAACATGCTATCTTCCTTGCAGACATATCGGGGCAGGCGGACATCAAAGGAATATGCCTTAGGACCTGCCAACAAGTTATACGAAGCAGTTTGCGTCTCACCGGCCTCATCCGTTACCACAGCCTCCACATGATAGGTGTACACGCCCCCGTAACTGTTTGTATCACCGGCCGGAACATCCAAAGTCAAGGGTATGGAAAAATCCCCGTTGACATCCAACTGTATGGTGTCAGACAGTAACGGTTTATCAGCATTGCTCCAATAACCGAGTCTCGGATTCCGGCGGGTCACCGTATATGCCAATGGCACTTCCTGCACCATCATGCCATTGAAAGCCTTGACATTTCCTTTCAGCACCACCTTGTCGCCCAGCCGGTATGCTTCCGAAACCGGAGTGAAAGCAATCTCGAACATAGGTCGCTTGTACTCCTCTACCCTAAAAGCAACGGTAGACTGAGGCTCTTTGGTCCGTATGCTGAACATGCCATTCAGGCAAGCAGTCGGAAGTACAAACTCCGTAGCAAAAGAGCCGAAATCATTGGTCCTCACTTTCCTGGTGGCAAGTTCCTTGCGGTTGACATCCAACAAGACAAGCTCATAATCCACCCCTTGCAGTATATGGGCACTATCACTGTTCTGTTTGTAGGCTATTCCTTTTACATGAACAGTCTGCCCGGGGCGATAAAGCGAACGGTCTGTCAGCAATGTCATCTGCCTCCAATCAGCATCCTGAATACCGTAATAAGGATGATTCATATAAATGTTCTGCGGCTTCATGGCTGTATCTCCGCCTTTACGCGCCACATAGCTTCGGATTCCGTCCTGCCAAGGCAACACAGCTCTCCCCCCAGTATCAGTCAATACCTCTGCCATCACTTTTCTGTTCTTCTCATCGTATGAAGAATAGAAACTTACCTTGGCATCGGCAACCGGCTGTCCGCTACAGGCATCCAATGTAACCACTTCCATACGGCCGTCACCCAAATCCAATGTCAGCACCTTGAAGCGGGTAGATACCAAAAACTTATCATCCGTACGGGCTGTTTCCGTATCGGGTACTATTTGAAAAATATAGACTCCCGTTTCCTGAGGCATCATGAACTTGAACACAGTGTCCGAGGCAAGATAAGGAACATCTTCAGGCAATTTATCCTTGCCTGGCAACGGCTTTAAGCCAAAATGCGTGGAAGAAAGCTTCCGGGCATACTTTCTATAAGTATCTTTATTTATACCATGGTCTATCCAAGGTACCTCACCTAAAGTTGTGGCATATAGGTTGAGAGTGAAGCCCCCGACATTCCGATAATGCAGCCTCATATCCACCGAATCACCGGGATAACCGCTTTCATTCATACTTAGAATGAGTTCAGGCTGTAAAATCTGTTCACGGATATTCTTCAACTCATTGATACGCTTATAGGCAGGATAGCGCTTCAAGCCTTCTTCACAGACTTTTAGAGCCTCATCAGCGCGTTTCGGTTCCAAACGGCGTAGGTAGTTGGCTTTATGAATGTAAACCTCGGCACAAACTTCTCGTGAGCCGTATTCCTTTATCAATTTATCCAACACCTCAAGATACTCCCGCTCAGCCTTTTCCTGACGCATTCGGAAAGTGGAATAAGGCTGCCGACTGATACCACCGGCCAGCTTCCAGCTCCAATAATCAAGAGAACAGAGCAACAGGGCATCTTCTGAACCGGCACGGTGGCGATAAGCATTCATCATACCCTGATAGATTCTTTCGATACGGATCTGTACCAAAGAATCCACATTGAAACCATCCAGTTGCCGATAAGCATCCACGGCACGGCTCACCAATAAATGGTACATATCGTGCCCATAGAACCGGCTGCCGTCTTCCAACACCACAAAAGGTACATATTTTTCCGCAGATGTATCGAGCAAGCGGATGGAGTCCTGCAAGGATGCACAGTTATACCTATCTATCTTGTCTACAAACTGACTGATACTCCACTCACGGATATCTTCCAGAACCTCGTCAACATCCAGCAGAGTACGCGACAGCAAGACACGGCGATTCTTCCGCATCAAACCAGCATATTCATATGCCAACAAAGAGTGCAGAATAGCCTTGTTCACCGGATTCCTCTCCGATTGCGCCCAAGATTCCATATATTTCAGACTGGAGTAAAGGCTGTCCGGAGTCACCCCCTTTTGATAAGTCTCCCTGCAAATGTAGGCTTTCAACATTTGCGGAGCATTCTGCTCCTGCCTGCCTTTCCGATAGATTTCATCAGCCAGTTTTATCACTGTTTGAGGCAGGCTTTTCTTTTGAGCCTGCTCCACCTGCTTCCACCACTTATCATACGTCTGCGCATACGATGCCGAAGTGCCCAATGTAACCAGCAGCAACAATATGCTACAGGTTCTTTGAATTACTCTCATAATTATTCGTTTGTTAGTCTTTGTATTAATAACAAAGGAAGTGAATAAAGTTCAAAAAAATGTACTTTCGGATATAAAAAATCTTATTCTGCTCCTACAAAAAACAAGGGATATGTTTCGAAAACATATCCCTTGTTCTATACTTGAATGTTAGCGTACTCACATTTGAAGGCTATAATACCTCATTGCCTCCATCCAATTCTTACCAGCTACGGCAAGAATGTGCTTAAATGAATTTGCAATCTTCTTTTTCATAATCTTAAAAAATTAAACCAATACCTCAAAACTAAAATTCAATACTTCAAAAGGGGAAAATACTTAAAGCATTACGTAACCCCAAATGTTCTTATCGGCCTCACCGACATGCTTAAAAAAACTCTTTAACATTTTCATTTTGTTATCCTCCTAAAATCAATCTTGTTATCCTTTAAAAAAACTACTAGTTTTCTATTGTTTTCATGTTTTACAACACAAAAATAAGACCTTTGTTCAAGACGGCAAGTAATAAATTAGAGAAAAACATGTTTCATAACACATTTATTGATTTAAGTCAATTTTCAGGGAGAAAGGAGACAAACCATCGCAGACAAAAAAGGCAGGATGCTTATAAAACACCCTGCCCTTATTCATTATATAAAGTATTCTCTACTTTTCAGGAGTCTGTTCCAGCGTAGCCACCAAGAAATCATAGAACTTGGCAACAGTAGGAATCAACGCACGCTCATCCGGTGAATGAGGAGAACGCAAAGTAGGACCGAAAGAAATCATATCAAGTCCCGGACAAGCAGCACCGATGATGCCACATTCCAAACCGGCATGAATCACCTTCACCGCGGGTTCCACACCAAATTGCTGCTTATAGGACACCTTCATGGCATGCAGGATGGGAGAATCCACATTGGGCTGCCAACCTGAATAGCTGCCGCTCAACTCCACCTTCATACCTGCCATGGCGAAACAAGATGTCAAGCTGTCGGCCAGAAAATCCTTCATCGTGTCGCAAGAGCTGCGAGCCAGAATCTTGATGGCCACCTTACCGCCGTCAATGGTCACAATGGCCAAGTTAGATGAAGTCTCCACCGTATCGGGCACGGTAGGTATCATGCGCATCACACCGTTCTGACAAGCCATCAAGACATTAATCATGTTGTCCTGAATCTCTTCCGGCACAATGGCGGCAGGAAGTTCCACCTCCTCTATCTGCAACAGAATGCCACTTTCGATGGAAACATATTCTTCGTTGAGCTGCGCCTCGTATTCCTTGATATACTCTTCCAGCCCCTCTGTGTCTTCGGGGTTGAACACCAATACGGCATGTGCTTCACGAGGGATAGCATTACGCATATTTCCACCCTCGAAATTAGCCAACTGCGAGTCGAACTCAATCAGCAGGTCGTGAACGATACGCGCCAGCAGCTTATTGGCATTGCCGCGTCCTTGGTTTATTTCCAGTCCTGAGTGACCGCCGCGCAATCCTTTTAGCGTAATCTTGCGTGCCGTCAGGTCGGCAGCAGGAGTTTCTTCCTTGTATTCCAGCGTAGCCGTGATGTCAATACCACCGGCACAACCGATATAGAGTTCGCCCTCGTCCTCAGAATCAAGGTTCAGCAGAATCTGCCCTTGCATAGTTCCGGGTTTCAGGCCGAACGCGCCATACATTCCCGTTTCTTCATCTTTGGTAATCAAAGCTTCCAGCGGGCCATGCTTCAAATTACCGTCTTCGAGCACCGCCATGATGGCAGCCACTCCCAAGCCATTGTCCGCTCCCAGCGTGGTTCCTTTGGCTTTCACCCAATCGCCGTCAATATAGGTTTCGATGGGGTCTTCGGTAAAGTTGTGTATGGTATCGTTGTTTTTCTGAGGCACCATGTCCATGTGTGCCTGCAAAATAACTCCTTTGCGGTTCTCCATGCCCGGAGTGGCAGGCTTACGGATAATTACATTGCCGGCTTCGTCGACAAATGATTCCAGACCCAACCCTTTTCCAAAGTCAATAAGAAATTCGGTAATTTTTTCCATATACCCTGACGGACGAGGAATCCGAGTCAGTGAATAAAAGTGCTTCCATACATTCTGTGGAGCTAATTGTAGGATTGTATTCATAATATCAAGAATTAATTTTCGCAAATATAGCGTTTATCTTCCAAATCACGAAGCGGAACGAACTCCGTTTTGAAAAGTTCTCCTCATGACATCCTGCCAATATCCGGCAAGACACCCGCATTTACCGCTTCGCAAAAAAACATCACAACCGGGCAATCTCTTCGGTAGTCAGCTTGGTAGCTTGGATGATGGCTTCCGGAGCCAGCCCCATGGCTTTGAGGTTGCGGGCTATTTCCAGACTGCGTTTCCGGAAGCCTTCGGCGATACCTTCAGCACGACCCTCAGCACGACCTTCCGCTCTGCCTTCCATCAATCCTTCCAACTTGGCAGAATCGAGCACATCGTTTTGTATCATGATGGCACTAAGATGTTCGTCGTAGGCATTACGGTCTTGTGCGGACATGGAGTAATATTTCAGCTTTTCGCGAGCTTCCCCCAAGCCGGGAGCATTCGTGTCGGAACGGATGATTCCGTTTTTAAGATACTCCATCCACTCTTCCAGCGGGGTGGTGGCTACTTCGTTGAACTGGTTGACACGGATAAGGATATACTCGGGAAATATCTCGGACGGCATACGGGTGACAATGGCATCTTTCTCCTTAGTGCTGATGCGCAACTGGTCTTTGGTGTGCACACCGATAAAGGTGTTCTGACCGTGATACAGATAGTCGTCACCCTGACCGATGTCGAAGTAGAGGATGCTGATGGAGTAGATTTTCTTCACCTGATAATAACGTTCTCCCAAGGAGATGTGCTCGGTGATGGCCTTCACCACGCCATAAAGAATGCGCTCCAGGTAGTATAATTCGCGGGTGTTCTGAATCTCGATGATGATGATTTCACCCTTGCTGTTCTTGGCTTTGATGTCTACCCGGTTGAACTTGTCATCGGCAGCCTGCTGGTTACCCTCGCTCTCCAGTATCTCGTCGACGGTCACTTTCTCGCCAAGGAAGACGGTGAGGAATCCTTCCAATACATCGAAATTGGCTTTCTGACGGAGCAGGCGCTTGATGGCCCAGTCGAAACGAATGTACTTGTCTTGCATTTCTTCGGACATGGCTGTGAAGTTTTATTGAGTTTCTATTTGTACACAAAAATAAGAGATAGTTGACACATTTACAAAGAAAAAGCAGAAAAAAGGATGAGGCAGGCACTGAATCTCTAAGTGAGACCGGTAGTTTTTAATGATTCCATCTACGGTATGCAGAACAGCAGTATTTGTTTGGCACCGGGGAATCCTGCCCTTCCCCGGTGCCAAACAAACTGGAATAAAGATATACAAAGAAACCTGTCGTTCAGAAGACAAAGTCGGTCACATACGGCTCTTCTGCGAATCACCCGCACCCGTGCCCTTGTATTTGCTCTTTGCAGCATTTAGCTTATAACGGACTGTTAAACTGACACATCGGCTGTTGGGGGCGTTGAACATCCGAATGGTACGCACTTTGCCGGAATATAGCATCCCGTTCTGCTTTTGCGTATCAAAAATATCATCAGCCTGCAGCAGGAAACTCAACCGACCTTTCAGAATTGCCTTGTATAAACTGGCATTCATCATCCAGGTGTCGTCCATCAAACGGGTGTTCTGCATTTCTCCGGTACTCATCCATCGTACACCCACACTCAACTGAAAGTCACCGGGCAAATTCAGGCTGTTCTCCCAATTCAGCATCACCAGCGGATTGTCCAGCCGGACAGTTCCTCCTGGAGCTTCCAACTCCATCCATTGCTTGTTGATACTGACCGTCCACGCAGGCGACCAGATGCCGATAGAAGGAGAAGCCGTTGCAGAAGCAAACAACATATCGTATGCCTGTGCATTCTTCTGGCTCACCAAAGCGATAATAGGTTCATCGTCCGAGTAGGGTTCACTCGTATTGAAAATATCATCTTTCACATGCTGATAGCCTAATTGTCCCGTCAGCCAACGCCAGGATACGCCCAAACCGACCGAATGGGTCAACACGGGGCGAAGCAATGGGTTGCCTCCCTCGTAAGTATATTGATTGATATAAGACACCTGACTGCTCAGCTGTGAATAAAAAGACCGACGAATTTCCGACCGGTATTGCAACATAAACCGCGTACTTCCGACCGGAAGAAGCAGCGTGGCCGAAGGAAACAAATTGTGGTACACCTTGCTTTGGTCGGATCTCCGTTCTCGATTGACGTAATAATTAAAGTCATCATACTCGTAGCGTATCCCCACCTGTGCATTGACTTTTCCCAACTGTCGGCTAAACTCCGCAAAAGCCGAAGCATTGTTCACCCTGATTTTATCCAGATTATCTTCAAGGATACCTTCATTATTCCGGTAGTCCATAGTCCGGTTTATATGACCGTATTCCGCTCCCAATACCAAACTTCCTCCCCACACAGGGCGAGTCCACGTCATCTTGGCAGCATAAAACCGATAATCCGTATCACTGGCAGTAGTCACAGTGCGTCGGGACACCTCTTTGGCAGCATCCGCAGTCTGTTCTTCAACCTTGGTTTCAGCCTCTGCCGACTGCCAAATGGCATTTCCGTCAAAATCGACACTCCAACCACCAACTTTTCCCCTATAATAAAAATCGAGTGCATGACGCATATTCTCCGAGCTCCCCCGAGAATCGTTCACAGACGACTCATAAGGCATATCATCCCGGACAACATCCGTACCCACTGTCATATAATCTCTGGCATAGGGACGCTTCGTAGTCCGATAGGTCACACCCAGCGAATGATTGTCATCCAGCACATAATTCATTCCAAGACTACCCGTCAACGAATGTGTTCGACTGTTGGCATCCGTCCGGCTCTCCTGAGTCCAATGTTTGTCCAAATAAGTGTCCTGAACCGCCTGATGAGCCTTCCAATAATAACTGTCTGAATAGAACAACAGTCCGAAGAGGTCGAACTTCCCCTTACGGTAATTGAAGTTGAATTGCTCCAGCCATCCCGCCTTCTTGGTATATTCGGCTTTGGTACGGCTGTTAAAACCAAAACCCTCACCCTGCGCCTTCTTGGTCTGGATGCGTATCACCGCCTTCACCGATGCATCATAACGTGCACCGGGATTCGTCACCACTTCTACGTTCCGGATGTTCCCGCTGGCCAATTGATCCAGTTCCGAGGCATCGCGCACCTTCCGCCCATTGATATAAACCTCCGGAGTTCCCCTGCCCAACACTTTCAGTCCATCGCCATCGTCCACCACGCCGGGTGTCTTGCGCAGAACGTCGTTCGCTGTACCGGCACTTGCCAAGCTGCTGTTCTGCACCTGTGTCACCATAGCGTCACCCTTCAGGCTCGTCTTGGGCAGATGGCCTTCACTACAACCTCATCCAGTAGCCGGGTGTCGGCTTCCAGTATCAAGTCCAAGGTATCTCCAGCCTTGCACCCCCGATACAAAGTGGCATAACCTACGCTCGACACTTTCAACAAGCCTTTATGTTCTTGCACCGACAGACGGAAATTACCATCCGCACCACTCACCGCACCCGTCACGAAGGCCGAGTCGGGCAACGAAAACAATACGATGTTGGCAAATTCCACCGGACTTCCTTGCCGGTCCGTCACTTTGCCTGTCAGAGTCTGTCCTGCCGCCATGGTTGCGGCAAAAAGAAACAGAAATAAAAATGAGAGTCTGTTATTCATATATTTTTTATAATAGTTATTCTCAATGGGAACCGTATAATGAGCTAACCTACATTGCAATCCCCGTATCCCGGTCGGCATTGTTCATCGTCTTGTCGCCTGCCTGATGCTTGCGCCCACTGCTGAACTTCCACGACAGCGTAAAGTAAAGCATACGCGCATTGTCGTCTATATACGTCCAACTCTTGGATTGGTGCAGTTTATTCAGCAGTTTGTAGCCTCCCGTCCGGCTGGTCGAGCTGAATGGATAAAGCATCCCCACTCCTGCGTTCCAGTCCTTCCACTGATAAGAACACTGCATGGTACCGGTTTCCTCTCCATAATTCAGAGTTTCGCCGAAAAGCGAACGGTAGCGGTTTCCCATTTCGCCATAGAAGGTAAAACCCTTGTAGTTCAGCGACACGCTACCGCCCGCATACCACGCCGTGTAGTCGTGCGCATACTCCCTGCCGCGGCTTTCAAACCGGTTCACACCGCCATAAAGGCTGACCGAAAGCAAGTCCGGCACCACCGTCACGCCCACGTAGCATTGTCCGTTCAGTTGCGAGAATCGCTTCTGGTTGTCCTGGCTGTATTCGAAGAGGTAACTTCCGTCGGGCTGCGCCACGCACGCCACCTGCTGCATAATGGGATTCTTTTGATGAAGGTAACTTCCCTGTAGTTGCGCATTCACTATTCCGTTCCCCCAAGAGAGCCTCAGGCGATTGTTGTATGAACGGTAAGGGGTCAATCCGGGATTTCCCCGGTTTACTTCCAAGTCCGTCTTTTGCTGCCTGATGTCGCTCAATGCCGACAACGAAGGCAGCGTGGGATAAGTATTGAAAACATAACTCAAGTTTGCACCCTTGAATACCGGATACGCCACAGTCAACATAGGCCGGAAAGTGTAGAAAGTATACCCCTCACCCGTGCGGTCGAACGCCTCACGCGACATGCCCGCTCCCAAAGCATACTTCAACTTGGCCCATTTGCCCTGCAACTGCACATAACCGTAGAGGGTGGAGTTGTGCATGTTCACTGCCTCGTCCACTGCTCCCGTGTAGCGGTTGCTCGTATAAGCCTGCGTGTACTTCAACCCGGCAGAAAGAGCCACTTGGCTAAAGTCCTTCCGGTATCCCGCTTCCCCTATCAGCGAATAGCGTTTGCCCTTGGTGGCATAAGCATATTGCGACGAAGGCTCTCCTCCCATCTCGCCCGATTCACGATAATCGCGCTTGTAGTCCGAATAAAGGTATGTCCCCACCACGTTCATCGTCAGATGCTGATTGCGCGGCAAGAACAGCCGATAATACAAATCGAGCGAGGGAATCCGGCTGTAGTTCTCGGCCAGTGTCATGCTGTAAAGGTCGGGCTTTCCCGCCTCGCGGATTACCTCCCCCATGTCGTTGTGGGGATAGTCTTCAATCTCTTCCGTGAACAAAGCGTTGAACACATATTTATCCTGCTTCGTCAGGTTGTAGCTTGCCTCAATGGTGTGAGTGACATAGTTGAAGGCAGTAGGCACTTTCCCGAACACGCGATTGCGCTGCCCGCCATCGGGAAAGAAAAAGGTTTGGGTCTCGTCCACATAGCGTTCGTCATAATCGCGATAACTGATGTAATAATCAAGGCCGAACTCCGATAGTTTGTAGTTGGCACGCAGATACAAGTTGTCATTCCCGAAGCCTGTAGTCACGGCATTGATGGCGCTGAATCCGCCCATCACGCCCGCCTGCGGACGCTTCACCACATAGTTCACTACCGCTTCCGCATCCGTGTCGCCGTATCTCACGCCCGGATTGTCGATATACTCTACCCGTAATACCATCTCCGGCCGTAACGCCTGCACCTGTGCCACCGAGGCCTGGATGTCGTTGATGCGCAGTTGCACCGCTCCTCCACCCACGGTAGACACCTTCTGTTGCACGCCATCCACCTTCAGTCCGGGCAACTGCATGTGTGCCAGCAGTTCATACCCCGAAGAAGAGGCTTTTACTTGCCTTTGCGACGGAAGGATAATTTGTCTGTCTACCTTCTTCATCACATTCGATGCAGTGACCGTGACCCCCTGCAACGACACGGCATCCTCCACCAGCACAATCGTACCCACCTCCATCGGTTTCTCCACATTGTCCAAGCGGATGGTCTGTGGCACACATCCCATAAACGATACCTGCAACAGGTAGCTGTCGCCCACTTCCAATTGCCGCAAGGCAAACATTCCCCGGGAATCAGTCACGCACCCAGCAACAAACGTGGAGTCGATATGCCGCAAAGCTACGTTCACAGATGGCATCGGTTCTCCTTTTTCGTCCGACACCATACCCGAAATACGGATATTCTGCCCGTATAAGCTTGTCACGGCACAGATAATAAACAACAAGCAAAGTAAATTCTTCTTCATCTTCTATTCATTTAGTTATATATTTGCAAGAGTGCGGCGCCTTTCTATTTTCCGCAAAGTATCATTGTAATATTGCTTCACAAACATATCCACATCCGTATCCAAAAGTTCTTTTATGCAAAAATCCTTATTTTGAGCGACAGACTCATATTTGCGTCTGAAACAAGGACCTCCACATATAGGCAACAAATTACATTCCATACATTTGGTATCCTCCACATACGGTTTTAAGCTCAAATCATGCTGTATAGAATCTTCCCACACAATATCACCATTTTCACTCAAATACCCCAACGCATTCTTTTCATTATAATCCACCGCGGTACACTTAAATACCGCCACCTTCAACATTTTCCATCTCGTTCAAACTTAACATTTCTTCTGCAGCATTCTTCAAATTTGAAGCCAACTGCGCTTTTTCTTTTTCTTCCATGTTTTTTATCATTTAAATAATACAACAAAATGATAACGCTGATACGTTACCTAATTCTGACTGCAAATGTAAATCGTGGGAGTCCGACAAAACCAGACTGGTTGTATTTTTCCCGAAAATACAGCTATAAGATAGGAATAATTTAGGAATAAGCAACTTGCGCACTTTTTGCCACAAGTGAGGTAATGACTTGGCAACGGTCATAAATTCTGCGATGTGCAGTACATTGC